>NZ_JBEYSL010000733.1:0-2456 GCF_040642735.1 Micromonospora sp. NPDC047753
CCTGGTACGTGTGCCCGTACATGTTGGTGCTCGTCCGGTCCGGGCCGGTGTAGACGAACGCGGTGACCAGCAGGCAGGCCCACAGCCCGGGGAAGACCCGCAGCAGGCGGGCGCGGACGTACTGGCGCAGCGTGGAGCGCAGCGCGCTGTCGGTGATGAGGAACCCCGAGATCAGGAAGAATCCGTACAGGCACAGGGTGCCGAGGTCGCTCTGCCGGCCGAAGGTGGCCGCGCCGAGGTTGTGCTGGCCGAAGCCGAGCGGGCCGGCGTGCGCGATGATCACGCCACACGCCATCGCCAGGCGAAGGACGCCGAAGGCGTTGTGCTGGGCGGAGTATCTGCCCTGCAGCGTCGCGGAACGCTGCCCGTTCAACTTCGCCTGCACCTGACGACTCCTCTGATCACTGAACTGTTGGACCGACGGATCGGAGCGCTGCCGATCGATGTGCCAATTATCAGTGGATAGGGGAGGTTTGTCCGGAAATTTGGATGATTGTCCGTATCGGCCGGCGTCAGCTGACAGCGGCGGCGGTGCGGCGACGCTGCACGACCCGACGGGCCGGTACGTTCAGCAGCCCCGCCAGGGCAACGACGGAGCGGTCACTCGCCCGCCCGTCACCGAACGGCGACCCCACGACGGCAGTCCGCCCGCTGGCGAGGTAACGAAGCCCGGCCGACAGGAGCCGTTCGGGATCGGTGCCCACCAACTCGCCGCGGCCCGGTGTCAGGGCCTCCGGACGTTCCGTGGTCTCCCTGGTGACCAACAACGGCACCCCGAGGGTGGCGGCCTCCTCCTGGAGCCCGCCCGAGTCGGTGACGACCAGGTCGGCCGCCCGCAGCAGCCCGACCATCTGTGGATACGGCAGTGGTGGCGTGACCCGGGCGTTGGTCACGCCCGCGAGGCCCGCGGTGACCTCCGCGCTGAGCTGCGGGTTCGGATGGGCGACCATCACGATCTGGGCGTCGGGGCACGCCTGTGCCAGGCGACGGAGCCCGTCCACAGTGGCCGTGACCCCGTGGCCCCAGTTCTCCCGTCGGTGCACGGTGGCCACGACGAGCTTGCGGGCCGGGTCGACCCAGTCCGGTGCCTGGGCCATGCCGCGCTCGACCAGGTCGTGCAGGGCGTCCACGACGGTGTTGCCGGTCACCACGATCGCGCTGGAGCGAATGCCCTCACCGATGAGGTTCGCCCGGGCCGCCTGTGTCGGCGCCAGGTGCAGTGCGGCGATACGGGCGAGCATGGCCCGGTTGGCCTCCTCCGGGAACGGCCGGTCCAGGTCGTTGGTCCGCAGTCCGGCCTCCAGGTGGACGACCGGGACGTGCCGCCAGAACGCGGCGGTCCCGCCGGCCAGGGCGGTCGTGGTGTCCCCTTGCACCACGACCGCCGCTGGACGGTGGTGTGCGAGCAGCTCGTCGATGCCCGTGATCAGTGCCGCCGCCAGTTCGGCGAGCGAGCCGGTACGCCGTTGCGGGCGCAGACTCACCTCCGGGCGGAGACCGAACGGGGCGAGTGCCTCGGCGACGCGTCCCGGCTGTTGACCGGTATCCGCCACCCGTACCGTGAACCTCGGATCATCGAGGAGACGGTGGATCAGAGGCGCGGTCTTCACTCCTTCCGGCCTGGTGCCGGCGAGGATCAGGACCTCTCGCGGTGTCGAGCTGCTCGCACACATGTCGGGTCAGCTCCTGGCAGCCGCGCGGCGACGCCGGTAGAGCGAGAACCCGCCGGTGGTGCCGGCCACGAGCGCGCCGAGACCGAGCGCGAGCGGTGCCCCGGCGAGCGGGATCACCGGAATGGGGGGAGCGACCGCGTTGGCCCCGCAGCTCGACGTGCCGATGGTGACACCGGCCAGCGCTCCACCGAGCGCCGTCAGGTTCAGCGCCGTGACGGTGAGCTGGCCGACGCCCGAGCTGGACTGGCCGTTGAGGGTCAGGTCGATCAGCCCCGGGATGCTCAGCCCGGTGTTCGGCGCCGGGTTGATCGGCAGGCTCAGCAGGGTCGTCTCCACACCCAGGATCGTCGAGACGATCCGGGCGTTGAGCAGGCTCGCGGTGCCTGTCGCCGAGGGGCTGCTGGTGGCGGTGCACGACGAGTAGATGGCGTCCGCGACCAGTGAGATCGTGGCGAGGCCGCTGGTCCCGAGGTTCAGTGTCACCCCGGTGCCCGGCGTGACGATGCAGGAACCGCCGGGACCGATGGTGATCGTGCCGCCCGGGCCGAGAACCCCGGCACAGGCCGCCGAGGTGCCGTCGTTGAACGCCCGGACGTTCTGACTCAGCACACCCGCCGTGATGACCGTCTGCCCACCGAGCACGCCCAGCGGGGGATTCTGGTTACCGGAGATCGACTCGGTGGTGCCGTCGTTGGTGGGCCCCTAGCGTCGGCTCCGAGGTTCGTTCGTATGCCTGCATCGACACGACACCACAGAGCCCTCGCAGTGTTCGTGCACTGCCTC
>NZ_JBEYSL010000734.1:0-2440 GCF_040642735.1 Micromonospora sp. NPDC047753
GGTGGTGCAGAGCCCGTCCGGGCGGGTCACTGTGGTGCTGCTCGAACCGGACCGCAACCGGCGACCCGGGCAGATCGACGCGTTCCTCGACCAGCACGCCGGTGGGGGAGTGCAGCACCTGGGGCTGCGCACCGACGACATCGTCGGCGCGGTCGAGGCGCTGGGCCGGCGCGGGGTGCGCTTCGCCGGCACCCCCGCCAGCTACTACGACGCCCTGGAGGCGCGGGTCGGTCGGGTCGATGCCCCACTGCACCGGCTGCGCGAGCTGGGTGTGCTCGTCGACTCCGACCACGACGGCCAGCTGCTGCAGATCTTCGCCGAGTCGATGCACGTGCGTCGCACGCTCTTCCTGGAGTTGATCGAGCGACGCGGCGCGCGCGGCTTCGGCAGCGGCAACATCAAGGCCCTCTACGAGGCCAAGGAGCGGGAACTGGCCACCGCGGTGGCCACACCACAGGGGGTGGGGGCATGACCGCGACGGAGTACGAGCCGACGTTGACCGCCGAGGAGCAGGCGCTGCTGCCGTCCGACGACGACGTGCGGCACTACGCCGAGCACGGCTGGTACCTGTCGAAGAAGGTGTTCACCGACGACGAGGTGGACGCCCTCGCCGCCGCCACGCAGCGCTACTACGACGGGGAGCGGGACCGGCGGCTGCCGGTACGCCCACCGAAGCTTGCCTACTGGGAGCCATCCAAGGGGCCGGTGCAGCGGCACAACGACTACGTCCACCACGAGCACGACGGGCTCGGCGCGATTCTGCGCAAACCGCTGCTCGGCGCGGTCGCCGCCCGGCTCGCCCGAGCCGACGAGATCCGGGTCTTCCAGTCCACGTTGATCTACAAGCCGCCGATCTCCGGCGAGCCGAGCAACATCGTGCCCTGGCACTTCGACAAGCACTACTGGGCGTCCTCGTCGTCGGAGAAGATGCTGACCGCGTTCATCCCCTTCCACGACTGCGGGGAGGAGATGGGCACCATCACGATGGTCGACGGTTCGCACCGGTGGAAGGAGATCGGCGCGGACGACACGGTGGTGCGGCACTTCGCCGACCGGGACCGCAGCCAGCTGGAGGAGATGCTGGCCGAGAACGCCGCGTACAACGGCGCGGAGATCCGCAAGATCCCGATGGTGATCCCCAAGGGACACGTGAGTTTCCACCACTGCCGCACCTACCACGGCAGTGGCCCCAACGTCAGCGGTCGCCCCCGACAGGCGATCTCGCTGCACCTGCAGGACGGCGACAACGCCTGGCGGGAGTATCCGCTCTCCGACGGCACCCTCGCCTCGTACAACCACGACGTGCTGGTCCGCCGCACCCACGACGGGCGGCCGGACTACGCGGACCCCGACTACTGCCCGGTCATCTGGCGCCACCGCGCCCAGCAGGGAGGCTGACATGTCACGCTACGACTGGGGTAAGACGCACCCGGGCATCGAGCGGTTGGAGCGGGCGGTGACCGACCGGCGCGACGCCGTGGTCAAGCACCCGCTCTACGCCAACCTCGACACCCACGACGCGCTGGTCACCTTCATGCAGCACCACGTCTTCGCGGTGTGGGACTTCATGTCCCTGCTGAAGTCGCTGCAACGGCAACTGACCTGTGTCACGGTGCCGTGGATCCCGACCGGCCCGACCGGCAGCCGCCGCCTCATCAACGACATCGTCATGGTCGAGGAGAGCGACGAGCTGGGCGGCGGCTACATCAGCCACTTCGAGCTGTACGTGCGGGGCATGGCCGAGGCCGGCGCGGACACCACGGCGGTGAACGCGCTCATCGACCTGCTGCGCGCCGGCCGACCGGTCACCGAGGCGCTCGCCGAGGCCGGGGTGCCGGCCGCGTCGGCGAGGTTCGCCGCGACCACCTGGCAGATCATCGAGTCCACCCCGGTGCACTGCCAGGCGGCGGCGTTCGCGTTCGGCCGGGAGGACCTGATCCCGGACATGTTCACCCAGGTCGTCTCGGTCAACGAGGTCAGCAACCGGCTGCACACCTTCGTCGACTACCTGGAGCGGCACATCGAGGTCGACGGCGAACAGCACACCCCGATGGCCATGCAGATGCTCGCCGACCTGTGCGGCGACGACGACACCAAGTGGCAGGAGTGCGCCGACACCGTCAACACCGCTCTCGCCGCCCGGGCAAGGCTCTGGGACGACATCCTGGCCGCCATCAAGGGGCCCGTGTGACCGACGCCGACCCGGTCCGGCTCTACCGCACGGTCCGGCTGATCCGCCGGTTCGAGGAACGGGCGGTGGAGATGGTCCACGGCGGGCAGATCGTCGGCGGCATCCACCCGTACCTCGGTCAGGAGGGGATCGCCGCCGGCGTCTGCGCCGCGCTGGGCGCCGACGACGTGCTCGCCGGCACCCACCGCGGGCTGAAGAACCGCATCTTCTCCAGGTAGGTCAGCAGACCCTCCGTCGCACCGGGCTCGG
>NZ_JBEYSL010000735.1:0-2434 GCF_040642735.1 Micromonospora sp. NPDC047753
CTGCAGGAGCGAGCCCGAACCTAACCGCTCGGCGTGGGTCATCCACGAGCAACAGTCGCCGTGCCCGTCCCGCCACCACCCGCCCCGGCGGTCGGCTCGGCGGTCGCCGAACGTGCCTACCCGGCCCGGGTCGAATGGCGCCCACCGGCCGTCGACCAGGAGCAGGAGCGCGCCAACGCGGTGCTCCAACGGGACCTCGGCGCGCCCCGGGTGTTCGCCTTCGCCAACCCCAAGGGTGGAGTGCACAAGACGACCGCCACCGTGCTCGCCGCGGCGACGGTCGGCAGTGTCCGCGGCAAGGGCGTGCTGGCCTGGGACGACAACGAGTTGCGCGGCACCCTCGGCCTGCGCGCCGGCAGCGCCCGGCACGCCCGCACGATCCGGCACCTGATCAGCGACCTGGCCCAGATCGAGATCCTGGAGGGCGCGACCCTGCTGGACCGGCTGGACGACTACCTGCGGCACGCCTCCGACGGCTCGTACGACGTGCTGGCCGGCGAGGAGAGCCCGCGCTTCGCCCAGCGACTGGACCAGTTCACCGTCCGACGGGTGCTGGAGCTGCTGCGGCGCACTCACGACGTGGTCTGCGTCGACACCGGCAACAACGTGGAGAGCCCCAACTGGCGCACTGTGATGCAGGCCGCCGACCAGCTGGTGGTGACCACAGTGCCCCGGGAGGACGCCGCGTTCAGCGCGGACTGGATGCTCGACCTGCTGCACGAGGAGGGCATGGGCGAGTTGGCGGACAACGCGATCACCCTCATCTCCTGCCCGACCCCGGGTCGCTCGACGCTCCAGGACGACCTGGAGCGGCACTTCGCCACCCGTACCAGGGGCGTGGCCGTCGTACCGTACGACCCGGCTCTGGAGACCGGGTCGTCGATCGAGTACCACCAGCTCCAGCCGGAGACCCGGCAGGCGTGGCTGCGGGCCGCCGCGATGATGGTGGAGCCGTTCGCCCGGTGAGCTGGTCTGCCGCCACCGGAGCCCCGGCCGGGCACCGGGCCTGAGAGGATCATCGGGTGAGCCCGGACAACCCCGACCGTGAGCGGCCCGTCGACGAGCCCGACCAACCCCCGTCACCCCGTACGCCGGACGCGACACCGCCGGAGGTCGACCCGTCGGCCGGGACAGCGCCGGGCGAGTTCGGTCCGGGTCACCTGCCGCCCTCGGCGGCGTACGGGAGCTCGCTGGAGCTGCGGTTCGACGAACCGCGTCGTCCGCTGCGTGCCCTGGCGACGGTGCTGGGCGCCGTGCTCGCGCTCGCCGCGCTGGGTGTTCCGCTCGGGCTGCTCTGGGCCGCTCTCGCGCCGGACACCCCGGTGCTCAAGACCGCCGAGGGGGCGATCTACGCCGAGCCGCAACCGGAGCAGCCGATCGCCGCCGACGGCTGGTTCAGCCTGCTCGGGCTCGCCTTCGGGCTGCTCGTGGCACTCGCCCTGTGGTTCGTGCTGCGACGGCGGCGCGGCCCGGTCGGGTTGCTCGCCGCGGTGCTCGGCACCCTGGTCGCCGCGCCGGTGGCCTGGCAGGTGGGACGGCGGATCGGTCTGGCCACCTTCGAACGGCTGCTGGCGACCGCCCCGGCCGGGCATGCCTTCAGCAAACCCGCCGACCTGCGTGCCGGTGGCGTGGACTGGCTGCTCGGCGTGCTGCCGGTGCCGCACGGCAACCTGCTGCTGCCGGCGTTCGGGGCCGCG
Organism: Micromonospora sp. NPDC047753; assembly: GCF_040642735.1. Taxonomy (NCBI): domain Bacteria; kingdom Bacillati; phylum Actinomycetota; class Actinomycetes; order Micromonosporales; family Micromonosporaceae; genus Micromonospora; species Micromonospora sp. NPDC047753. Next base: position 1,698 of record NZ_JBEYSL010000735.1, read on the forward strand.
GTCATGTACACACTGCTGGCCGGCTGGTCGCGGTGGCCGGGTCTACGCCCCGAGCCCGAGCCGGGGGAGTTCAGTTGGGTGTCGGCGGGGACGCCAGCTCCGACAGCGGCACCGGAACCGCCCGCACCTGACGCAGCAGAGCCGCCTCGCGGTTGAGCAACCGCAGCTCGGCGCGGAGCCGGGACGCGGTGTCGTCGATCGCCAGCAGCCGTTGCCGGTCGTCGACGGTGAGCGCCGCGGTCGCCGCCACCAGGTGCGAGAGCACAGTCGGGTCCTCCGGCAACTGCTCGGAGATCTCCTCCGGGTCGGACCGGATCAGGCCGAGGTACTGCCGGAACACCGCGATCACCCGGGCGGCCAGCAGATCGGCCACCTCGTCCGGGCCGCCCGGGTCGGGCAGCCACTCGACGTCGGCGGTCAGGTAGGGCTCGGCGCTGTCGTCGACCTCGGCGATCCGGAAACGACGCCGACCGACGGTGACGATGTCGAAGCCACCGTCGGTCAATTCGGTCACCTGACGCAGCTCGGCGGTGCAGCCCACCTCGTGCAGCGTCACCTCGCCGACGCCCGACGTGGCCGGGGCACCGGCGGGACCGGCGGGCGCGACCTCCCAGCCGGCCTGGATGGCCACCACGCCGAACTCGCGCGGGGCACCGTCGGGCAGGCCGACCAGGTGTCGGACCAGCGCCCGGTAGCGCTCCTCGAAGATGTGCAGCGGCAGCACCAACCCGGGAAAG
>NZ_JBEYSL010000736.1:0-2414 GCF_040642735.1 Micromonospora sp. NPDC047753
GTGGAATACCTGCGTCGCCGTACCGAGGACTTCACCGCGGTCGCCACTCCCGGCGCCGGCAAGACCACCTTCGCCCTGCGGATCGCGGCCGAGTTGCTCGGTGACGGCACCGTGGAGGCGGTCACTGTGGTCGCCCCGACCGAGCACCTGAAGAGCCAGTGGGCAGACGCGGCGGCCCGGGTGGGCATCCAACTCGACGCCGCCTTCCGCAACGCCGACCTGCACTCCTCGGCCGACTTCCACGGCGCGGTGATCACCTACGCGCAGGTGGGAATGGCCCCGCAGGTGCACCGACGGCGCACCATGACCCGACGCACCCTGGTCATCCTCGACGAGATCCACCACGCTGGCGACTCCCGCTCCTGGGGCGACGGGGTGAAGAACGCCTTCGAACCCGCCGTACGCCGGCTGATGCTCACCGGGACACCGTTCCGCTCCGACGACAACCCGATCCCGTTCGTCAGCTACGAGCGGGGCGGGGACGGGCTGCTGCGCTCCCGCGCCGACTCGGTGTACGGCTACTCCGACGCGCTGCGCGACGGGGTGGTCCGGCCGGTGCTCTTCCTGGCGTACTCCGGGGAGACCCGCTGGCGTACCAACGCGGGGGAGGAGCTGGCCGCCCGGCTGGGCGAGCCGATGACCCAGGACCTGGTGGCCCAGGCGTGGCGTACCGCGCTGGACCCGGCCGGCGACTGGATGCCGCAGGTGCTGCGGGCCGCCGACGCCCGACTCACGGTGCTGCGCAACGCGGGCATGGCCGACGCCGGTGGTCTGATCATCGCCACCGATCAGCAGACCGCCCGCTCGTACGCCAAGCTCATCGAGCAGGTGACCGGTGAGAAGGCCGCCGTGGTGCTCTCCGACGACCAGGGCGCTTCCGCGCGGATCGCGACGTTCGCGGCGTCCGACCAGCGATGGATGGTCGCGGTGCGGATGGTGTCCGAGGGGGTCGACATCCCACGACTGGCGGTCGGGGTCTACGCCACCAGCGCCAGCACGCCGCTGTACTTCGCCCAGGCGATCGGCCGGTTCGTGCGGGCCCGCCGGCCCGGGGAGACCGCGTCGGTGTTCCTGCCCAGCGTGCCGCACCTGCTCGGGCTGGCCAGCGAGATGGAGACCGAGCGCGACCACGTACTCGGTAAACCCAAGGAAGCCGACGGTTTCGACGACGACCTGTTGGAACGCGCGCAGCGCGACGACCAGGCCAGCGGGGAACTGGAGAAGCGGTTCGCGGCCCTCTCGGCCACCGCCGAGCTGGACCAGGTGATCTTCGACGGGGCGTCGTTCGGCACCGCGGCCCAGGCCGGCACCCCCGAGGAGGAGGAATACCTCGGCCTGCCCGGTCTGCTCACCGCCGACCAGGTTTCGCTGCTGCTCACCAAGCGCCAGGCCGCACAGCTCGCCGCCCAACGCCGTCGTACGGCCGACGGGGCCGCTCAGCCGGCCGCTGCGGCCACGGCAGCGCCGCCCGCACCCATGAGCGCCGCCCAGCGTCGCGTGGCGCTCCGGCGTCAACTGAACGCTCTGGTGGCCGCCCGACACCACCGCACCGGCCAGCCGCACGGCAAGATCCATGCCGAGCTGCGCCGACTCTGCGGCGGGCCGCCGAGCGCCCAGGCCACCATCGAGCAGCTTGAGGAACGCATCGCCACCGTGCAGACCCTCTAGACGCGGGCCGGCTGCGGCGGGCTGGTGGCCGGTCAGCTGCGCCCGTACCCCCGCAGGTCCCGGCCCGGCGCCGGCGCAGGTCCCGGCCCGGCGCAGGTCCCGGCCCGGCGCAGGTCCCGGCCCGGCGCGGGCCCGGCGGCCGACGGCTGCTGGGCGTGCTGCTCGGTCCGCTGCGCCCGTACCCCCGCAGATCCCGGCCCGGCGCCGGCCCGGCGGCTGCTGGGCGTGCTGCTCGACGGCAAGGGCGTGGAGAGGCTGACCGACGGCGAACACGTGCTGCTCCGGGCCGCGTCGGCCGTTTCGGCCGTGATCCACTCGGCTTCCTTGAAGACGCGGGGTTCGAGCGAGGTGGAAAGCGCGACTTCAAGGAACCCGAGTGGATCAACGGAGGCCTGGCTGGTGCTGCGGCTTGCCTGCCCGGAACGGCTATGGATGCCCCTGTGCGGGCGTCCCGATCTCAAGATCGCGCAACATCCTGGTTCTAGTGGCTTCCCGGCGTTCCGTGGCCACTGCATCCTGGTTCGAGTGCGATCTTGGTGGCCGTGGCCGTGGCCGTGGCCGTGGCCGTGGCCGTGGCCGTGGCCGTGGCCGCCGCGGCCGGGGTTCCGGTCTCCCAGGGGCGGCGTTCGTCGTCAAGATCGGCGCAGGATCAGGGATGTTGCTGTCTCGGGCGCGTCGGAGGCAGCAGCATCGGGGATGTTGCTCGGATCTTGGGCGCGGGGCGCGGGGCGCGGGGCGCGGGGCGC
>NZ_JBEYSL010000737.1:0-2414 GCF_040642735.1 Micromonospora sp. NPDC047753
GCGAGTTCGGCGAACGCCGCCCGGACCTGCCGGCGCTCGACGCCGGCGAGGCTGGCCCCGGCCGCCGTACTGATTGTCAGGTCCGTGCTGCCGCCGACCAGCCGGAAGAGCCGGGCCGTCGACTCGGTCAGCAGGCGGTACGACCAGGACAGGGCCGTGCGCACGCTGCTGGCGGGGTCGCCGGCGTCCAACCCGTCCAGGCCCCCGTCGGTGCGCAACTGCGCGCCCAGCTCGGCCAGGGAGAGCTGTGGCCGGACCACCGCCCGGGCCGCCACCACGACCAGCGCCAACGGCAGCCGGTCACAGAGCCCGACCAACTCGCCGATGGCAGCTCGTTCCCTCTCGGCCCGCACCCCGATCCGCGCCCGCAGCAGAGCGGCCGCGTCCCCGGCGGTGAGCAGATCCAGCACCAACGGCTCGGCGCCCTCGGTGGCCACCAGGCCGGTCAGCCGGTCCCGGCTCGTCACCAGCACCAGGCAGTGGGCGGACCCGGGTAGCAGCGGCCGGACCTGCGCGGCGTCCCGGGCGTTGTCCAGCAACACCAGCATCCGTCGACCGGCCAGCAGGCTCCGATAGAGCGCTGTCTGCTCCTGCGGGTCGAACGGCAGTTCCCGGGGCGACACACCGAGCGCCGCGAGAAAGCCGCGCACCACCTGCTCCGCAGTGCGCACCACGCCACTGTGGCTGTAGCCCTCAAGGTTGGCGTAGAGCTGCCCGTCGGGGAAACTCTCGACCACCCGGTGGGCCCAGTGCACGGCCAGCGCCGTCTTGCCCACCCCGGCCAATCCGGAGAGCACCGCCACCGGCACGGCGCCGGGATGCGCCTCGGCATTCGCCCGCAGGGCGCTCAGTCGAACCAGCTCCGCCTCCCGTCCCGCGAAGCCCCGGACGTCCGACGGCAACTGCGCCGGGACCGGGTGGGCTGGGGTCGGCCGCGCGGCGGGACCGGCCGCGCCCGGTGTCGGAGCGGGTTCGGCGCGGGGCACCGGCACGGTGACCTCACCGCGCAGGATGGCCTGGTGCAACTGGCGAAGTTCCGCGCTCGGGTCCGCACCGAGGACCTCGGCCAACCGTTCCCGTAGGCGGGCGTAGTACGCCAGGGCTTGGGCGCCTCGTCCGGCGGCGGCCAGCGCGCGCAGCAACGCGGCGGCGACCGGTTCGTCGAGCGGGTGGTCGTCGGCGAGCCGGGTCAACGGGTCGATCACGGCGTCCGGCTCACCCCGGCGAAGCGGGCCGCGGGCCCACTGCACGACGGTGTCGATGTGCCGGCGGTGCCAGTCCTGCCGGACCCGGGCCGCCCACTCGCCGGGCAGGCCGGCCAGTGGCTCCCCGCGCCACAGAGCCATCGCCCGGCGCAGCAGCTCCGCCCGCTCCGGGTCGTCGTCGGCCAGTTCGTCGGCCCGCCGCCGCAGCGCGTCGAAGTGCTGGCCGTCGACGGTCTCCGGCGGCAGGTCCAGCAGGTACCCACCGGAGCGGCGGACCAGCGCGTCCGGCGCCCCGGCGGCGGTCAGCACCCGGCGGATCCGAGCGAGGTAGACGTGCAGGTTGTGCCGAACCCGCGGCGGCGGGGAGTCACCCCACACCCGATCCACCAGGGATTCCGCGCGAACCGGCCGACCCACGTCGACCGCCAGCGCGGCGAGGACGGCGCGTTGCCGGGCCGCTCCCGCGTCGATCAGCTGGCCGTCCGTCCACACCTCGACTGGCCCGAGGATCCGAATCTCCATGAACCGCCGCTCGCCCCCGTGTCGCCGGTCGGCCAAGCCGACTGACACGGCCGGATTGAGGTTCCGGCAGGAATCCGTCGACCTACCGCGCAGATCATCGTCGGCACAGCGACATCTCTCAATCCGATGTCGGCAACTCGACTCACGGCCGCCTCGGTCGTGACGAGACCCGGAGGTCACTCACGTGCGAAATATTCGGCGAAGGCTCACGTCCGCCCTGGTTGCCACGGTTGCCCTGACCGCCGCGCTCGGCGTCGCCCCGAGCCCGGCCCAGGCCGCCAACTACCCGTGCCCCACGAACCTGCTCTGCCTCTACGCCGGTACGAACTTCTCCGGTGACGTGTTCTACCTCGACGGGCCGTACAACGGCTGTAACGACGTCACGCTGCCCTCGTACTTCCGCAACGAGGCCCAGTCGATCAAGAACAACCGGGCTTCCGGCACCGTCTCCACCTTCTGGGACAACGCCAACGCCACCGGGCTCCTCGGCTACCAGCACGCCTACGGCTATCGGGCGAACCTGGCGTACGACTCGGCCGCGATCGGTGGCACCTGGAACCTGCGCATCGAGGCCGTACGGGTCTGCTGAGGGCGGAAGTCTCCGGTGGGGGAGAGAATCGACATCCAGGCCGATCTGGCCGAAGGTCAGCGCGAGGCCGAGCGCGATGAGCAGCAGCACCGCGCCGA
>NZ_JBEYSL010000738.1:0-2401 GCF_040642735.1 Micromonospora sp. NPDC047753
GCTCGATCTGCGCGGGTGCGGCGACTCCAACGGAGTGTGGGCGCCCGACCTGACGTACCACGACGGTCAGTTCCACCTCGTCTTGCCCCCCGCACCGGCCGGTGGGTGCGTCAGCCTGCGGAGCAGGTGGGGCTCAGGCTGCCGGCGGTGCCGTTGGCCTGGAACCCGAACTCGGTGGACTGCCCGGCGCCGACCTGACCGTTGTAGGCGACGTTGGTCCAGTTCGTCGTGCCGGTGTTACCACTGCGGTTGGCGCTCCAGGCGTTGGTGACCGTGGCACCGGACGGCAGTCCGATCGACACCGTCCACCCGTTGAGCGCCGACGAGCCCGCGGTCACCCGCACGTTCGCCACGAAGCCACCGTTCCACTGGTTCACCGACACCGTGGCGGTGCAGCCACCCGTGCCCGGCGGCGGCGTGGTGGGCGGGTCGGTCGGCGGGTCGGTGGGCGGGTCGGTCGGCGGGTCCGTGGGCGTGGTGCCGTTGTTCAGCGCGGCGAGAACAGCGTCGTACGCAGGCTTCTTCGAGCCGTTGCTGTTGAACAGCAGCGGGGTCTGCGAAGCGCGCCACGAGTCACTGTCGCGGATGCCCCACACCGTGATGCCGTTGCAGCGGGCAACGGCCAGGCAGTCCTCGACGACGCTGCGGTACGTGTTCGCCGAAGCGCCCTGGATGTCCAGCTCGGTGATCTGCACGTCCACACCGAGCGCGGCGAAGCTCGACAGGGTGGTGCGGTAGTTGCTCACGTACGGTGAGTCGTTGTTAAAGTGCGACTGGAACCCGACGCAGTCGATCGGCACGCCACGGGCCTTGAAGTCGCGCACCATGTTGTAGACGCCCTGGGTCTTGGCGTGCGTCCAGTTGTCGGTGTTGTAGTCGTTGTAGCAGAGCTTCGCGCCCGGGTCCGCGGCACGCGCCGCCCGGAACGCCGCCTCGATCCAGTCGTTGCCGGTGCGCTGGAGGTTGGAGTCGCGACGGCCTCCGGAGCTGCCGTCGGCGAACGCCTCGTTCACCACGTCCCACGCCACGACCTTGCCACGGAAGTAGGTGGCCACCTGCGTGACGTGGTTGAGCATCGCCTGCCGCAGCGCGCTGCCGCTCATGCTCTCCATCCAGCCGGGCTGCTGCGAATGCCACGCCAGGGTGTGACCCCGCACGCTCATCCCGCGGCTGCGGGCGTGGTTGACGATCTGGTCCGCCGCCCCGTAGCTGAACTGGTTCTGCTGCGGCTCGGTGGCGTTCATCTTCATTTCGTTCTCGGCGGTCACCATGTTGAACTCACGGTTCAAAATCGTGGTGTACGCGCTGTCGGAGAGCTTGAAGCCGGCCACCGCCGTACCGAAGTAGCGACCCTTCTCGGCGGCGGACGCGCCGAGCGTCGTCCCGGCGGAGGCGGGCGCCGTCGCGAACAGCGCCATGCCGGCGGCGAGGGCACCCGCGCCGGCCAGCGCGACGGCGGCTCTGGATGCCGCCTTCCATCTCGGACTTCTCATCGTGTGACTCCTTTGAGGGTGGTGGGGTGGGAAGGGGAGATCAGGACACCGAACAGGCGGCACCGTTGAGCGCGAACGAGGTGGGCTTGCCGGTGCCGCCCTCGTGCGTGGCCTGGAAGCCGATCTCGACCGACGCGTTCGGGGCGATGGTGTTGTTGTAGGAGACATTGCGGGCGGTCACCGCGCCGCTCACCGGGGCGTACTGGGCGTTCCAGCCGCTGGTGATGCGCTGTCCGCTGGGCAGCGTGAAGGTCAGCGCCCAGCCGTTCACGGCGGTGGCACCGGTGTTGGTGATGACCACGCTCGCGGTGAAGCCGCTGTTCCAGGCGTTGACCGTGTAGCCGACCCGGCAGGCGCCCTCGGTCGGCGGCGGCGTGGTCGGGGGCGGAGTCGTCGGGGGCGGAGTCGTCGGGGGCGGAGTCGTCGGCGGCGGGGTGGTCGGGGGCGGGGTCGTCGGCGGCGCGGTGCCGTCCAGCCCGAAGAAGCGGATCACCTGCGCGGCGTCGACCGGCAGGTTGTGCGTGACACCCTGCATGCTGATCGCCTCGACGGGCGCCATCGGGCCGCTGCTGCCGTACCGGGTGCGGGTGTGGCCGGACTGCGGGGAGTCGGTGTACGTCGGGGTCTGGCTCAACCCGTGCACGTTGGTCCACTGCTTGACCTGCTCGCCGAAGTTCGGATAGCGCAGCGTCTCGTCGTTGGCGCCGTGCCAGATCTGCATCCGGGGTCGCTGGCCGGTGTAGCCGGGGTACGCCTCCCGGACCAGGTCACCCCACTGCTGCGACACGCCGAAGTCCAGCGCGCGGGACAACGCCGGCTGGATGAGGTCGAGGATGTCGTCGACCCTCGGGCTGCTCGACGGGCACGCCCGGCACTGCATGCACGAGGGCGCCGCCGAGGGTCGGGCC
>NZ_JBEYSL010000739.1:0-2396 GCF_040642735.1 Micromonospora sp. NPDC047753
CTGGCCGGACCGGTCGGCGGCCCCGCAGGCCGCCCGCGCCCTGCGACTGACCGCGCCCGACCTGCGCCGGCTCGGGGTGGTCGACGAGGTCGTGTCGGAGCCGTCGAGCGCCGCGCACGACGACCCGGCGGAGACCGCCCACCGGTTGCGTGCCGCCCTGCTGGCCAACCTCCTGCCGCTGCTGGACGTGCCGCCGGCCATGCTGGTCCGGCTGCGCCGGCAACGCTTCCGACGGTTCGGCGCGAACCGCGTCGGCACTCGGGCGGGCCTGCGATGACGGCCGGCGACGGGGCGCTGTCGACGGTCGACGCGTCCGACGACGTCGCTGTGGACGGCGAGGCGGCCCTCGCCGGGCTGCGCCGGCAGGCGCAGCACCTGATCGCCGAGCTGGCCGGGCCGGTGCGCCGGATCCGGCTGCGCAGCGGGCCGGCGGTGCTGGAGGTCGAGTGGCACCCCGAGGAGGCGACCCGACCGGACGTACCCCTGCCCCGGGCCGAGTCGGCACCGGCGGTTGGTCCGACGCCCAACGCCGCCCCTGCGGTGCTCCGGCCGCCGGTGCCCGGCCGTGCCTCGGTGCGGGCACCGATCGTCGGCACCTTCTACCGGGCGCCGGAGCCGGGCGCGCCACCGTTCGTCGCGGTGGGCGACCTGGTCCGCCCCGGCCAGCCGGTGGCCATCGTCGAGGCGATGAAGCTGATGAACGAGGTGACCGCCGACCGGGCCGGCCGGGTGGCCGCGATCCTCGTCGAGGACGGCCAGCCGGTCGAGTACGACCAGCCGCTCGTCGAACTGGATCCGGCATGACGGCGCGGGGTGGTTGACCATGTTCGAGACCGTGCTGATCGCCAACCGGGGCGAGATCGCGCTGCGGGTGCTGCGCGCCTGCAAGGAGCTCGGCGTCCGGACGGCGGTGGTCTACTCCGCCGCCGACGCCGACTCGGCGGCGGTACGCCTCGCCGACCAGGCCGTCCGGATCGGACCGGCGTCGAGTCGGCGCAGCTACCTCAACGCGGCCGCCATCGTGGAGGCGGCACGGCAGGTGGGGGCGCAGGCCGTGCACCCCGGCTACGGCTTCCTCTCCGAGGACGCCGACTTCGCCGAGATCTGTGCCGACAACGGGCTGACGTTCATCGGCCCGCCAGCGGCGGTGATGGCCGCGCTGGCCGACAAGTCCTCGGCCCGCGCACTGATGAGCCGCGCCGGCCTGCCGCTGTCGCCGGGCAGTGTCGCGCCGGTACCGACCGCCGCCGCGGCGGCCGAGGTGGCCGACACCGTCGGCTACCCGGTGATCGTGAAAGCCGCCGCCGGGGGCGGGGGCCGGGGGATGACAGTGGTGCGCACCCCGGGCGAGCTGCGCCGGGCGTACACCCGGACCCGGGCCGCCGCGCAGGCAGCCTTCGGCGACGACCGGGTGTACGTCGAGCGTTACCTCACCGAGGCGCGGCACGTCGAGGTGCAGGTGCTCTGCGACGCCCACGGCAACGGGGTGCACCTGGGCACCCGGGACTGCTCGGTGCAGCGCCGGCACCAGAAACTGGTCGAGGAGGCGCCCGCGCCGGCGCTGCCCGCCGCCGTTCTCGACACCATCGCCGAGACCGCCCTGCGGGGTGCCCTCGAGGTCGGTTTCGTTGGCGCCGGCACACTGGAGTTCCTTGTCGACGCCGAGGAGAAGTTCCACTTCCTGGAGATCAACTGCCGGATCCAGGTGGAGCATCCCGTCACCGAGATGGTCACCGGGATCGACCTGGTGCACGAGCAACTCCACATCGCCGCCGGCGTACCGCTGCGGTGGCGGCAGAAGGAGATCCGCCTGCACGGCGTTGCGGTGGAGTGTCGGGTCAACACCGAGGACCCCGAGCGCGGCTTCGCCCCCACCCCCGGCCGGTTGGAGCGGTTCACCCCACCCGGTGGCCCGTTCACCCGGGTGGACACCCACGCCAGCGCCGGTTACCTGGTCGGTCCCTGGTACGACTCGCTGCTCGCCAAGGTGATCGTCTGGGCACCCGACCGGGAGCTGGCCCTCAACCGGCTGGAACGTGCCCTGGACGAGTTCGATGTGGCCGGCCCGGGCGTGCACACCACCATCCCGTTCGTCCGGCGGGTGCTCGACGACGCCGCATTCCGCAAGGGCCGCTACACCACCGGCCTGGTCGACCGTCTGCTCTCCGCGCCCGCTCCCGGGCCGACGGCCACCCCCGCACCGCGCACCGCGCCCGCTCCCGGGCCGACGGCCACCCCCGCACCGCGCACCGCGCCCGCCGCAGATCCCGACGCAACCCACAGGAGGACCCGATGACCGTCACCCATGGTCGCCCGACGCCGTGCAGCCGCTCGGCCAGCACCCGGATGTGCTCCGGGGTGGTGCCGCAGCAGCCGGCGCTGCGCCTGTCGAAGAA
>NZ_JBEYSL010000740.1:0-2393 GCF_040642735.1 Micromonospora sp. NPDC047753
GCGTCACTTGCCAAACTGTCGACCTCCGGAGGCTCAGGTGATCAGGCCGTGGTCGTCCCGCCCAGCGCGGCCCGGAACAGCAGCGAGCCGGTGCTGACCCGGGCCACCCCGGCCCCGCCCAACTCAGCCAGCCCTGGGCCGCCCGGCTGGTACAACGCGTTCACCGGAGCGTCGATCCGCTCGGTGAGGACGCGCAGGGTGGCCAGGTCGGCGGTCCCGGGCACGAAGATCCCGTCGGCACCGGCCATCTGGTAGGCACGTGCACGGGCGAGGGTCTGCGGCAGTGGTTCGTCCACCCCGAGCCACCAGGTGTCGGTGCGGGCGTTGACGAACAGGTCCGGCACCGCCGCCTTCACCGCCACAATCTTGGCGGCGGCGACCTCGGTGTCGGCGAGGGTGCCGTCGGCGCGCCCGTCCTCCAGGTTGATCCCGACCACGCCGAGCCCGGCCAACTCCCTGACGTACTCGGCGACCTCGGCCGGGTCGTCGCTGAATCCGGCCTCCACGTCCACGCTGAGCAGTACCGGCAGCCGAGCCAGCCGGCGGGCCAGGGCGAGGGTCTCCGCTGCGGTGGCCGCGACGCCGTCGGGAAGGCCGGCGGTCGCGGCGACCCCGAGGCTGGTGGTGCCGATGGCCGGATGTCCACGCGCGGCGAGCGCCGCCGCCGAGGCGTGGTCCCATGCGTTGGGCAGCAGCAGGGGGCGGCCGGCGCGGTGCAGGGCGTGGAACGCGGCCTGACGTTCGATCATCGGGCGCTCACCTCCAGGGTTGTGGGCACCCGCAGGGTCGGGTGCGGTTCGTAACTCATCGGGGTGAGGCCGCGCCGGCAGCGTTCCCGCAGCACGTCGAGCACACCGGTGGCCAGCGCGAGGGCGTGCCGGTCGCCGGGGCAACCCCGCTCCCCCGTCCCGAAGGTCAACTGCCCGGCACCGGGCCGACCGGGCCGGAACGTCGCGGGTTCGGTGAACACCTGCGGGTCACGATTGGCCGCGTCGAAGCGCAGCAGCACCGGGCTTCCGGCCGGCAGATCCCGCCCGCCCAGCCGTACCTCGTCGACGGTGACTCGTCGGGTGGCCCGGACCGGTGGGTCGAGGCGCAGCACCTCGGCCAGCAGGTCGGCGGTCCGCGCCGTGGTCGGCACACCCGGGGGCAGCAGGTGATGGGCGGCGGCGCCGATCAGGCCGGCGGTGGCATCACACGCCTGGACCAGCAGACCGATCAGGTTCGCCCGTACCTCCGGCGGACCCTGCGGCGCGAGCGCCAGCAGCGCCGTCACCGCCACGTCGGCCCGCGCGGTCAGGGCCGGGTCCACCCCCGGGTGGTACGCCGCCGCGACGACCGCGACCGCCGTCCCGACGGCTGCCGGATCAGCGAAACCGAGGCGATCGGCCAACGTCCGCAGCGGCACCGGCCGGGCCAGTTCCCGCATCACGTCGACGCTGTCGCCGGCACGGTCGAGAACGGCCACGGTCAGCCGCACCGCATCCAGTCGCAGGTCGTCCGGGGCCAGCGGGGCCAGCGCGCGCACTGCGACCGCCCGACGGTCGGCGTGCCGTAGCGGTGGACTGAAGCGGCTGACCGTGGCGCGCAGCCAGGCGAGGGTGCCGGGCGGACCGGTGTCGACGGCAGGCACCTGGAACGCCGGGTCGGTCAGCGCGGCGCGCACGTCGGCGTGCCGGGTCACCCACCAACCGCGTTCCGGTTCGAACGAGGGCGGTCCACACGAGGGTGTTCCCGGGGCGGGCGCAATGTGCGGCCAGGTGTCAGTCACCGCCCGACCGTAGGGCGCGAACCGTTCGCCCCACACCGAACGATCCCGCCACTGTCACCCGCTGCTCGCCGGTCAGGCGCGACCGCTCGTGGGCGGCGGGACCACCGGCAGGTCGAGGGTGTGTTCGGGGATGGCCAGGGCCGCGGCCAGGCCGGGGCGGCCGGTGGGAGTGAGACGGACGGCGCGGCCGATGCCCTGGCTGATCCAGCCCAGCTCGGTGAAGCGGCGGCAGAGCGCCGCGCCGAGCGCGCCGGCCAGGTGCGGGCGGCGTTCGGTCCAGTCCAGGCAGTCGCGGACCACCGGGCGGCGGGCGACGCGCAGCACGTCCACGGGTACGCCCAACCCGGCCGCCCAGGCCCACCCGTCGGGCGTGAGCGCCAAGCCACTGGCCCGGTCGAGTCGGCGCTCGCTGAGCAGCGCGTCGTACATCAGCACGCCCAGCCGCCCGGCGAGGTGGTCGTAGCAGGTCCGGGCGTACACCAGGGAAGCGCTCGCGGTCGCCGCGCGCAGCGACCCGGTCGGTGTGGGCGTGGCCGGGGCGTGCCCGGCCAGGTCCTCGATGAGCTGGGCCACCGACGGGCCCGCCAGCCGCAGGTAACGGTGGCGGCCCTGCCGCTCCTCG
>NZ_JBEYSL010000741.1:0-2389 GCF_040642735.1 Micromonospora sp. NPDC047753
GGTGGTTGGCGAAGGCGTCGACGGCCGCCAGTCGTGTTCGCGGGCGTAGCGGGCCGCTTCGTGGCGGGTCCGGGTCTGGGTCTTGCGCATCGCGTTGGACAGGTAGTTGCCTCGTGTGCGGGTGTCACCACATCTGCTGGACGATGTCCGCCGCCTGCTCCTCCCACTGCGCGTACGCGTAGGGGAAGGCGGAGACCTGCACGGTCTGCGCGGCGGCGGTCAGCGGCAGGTCCTGCCAGCCGCCGACGTTCTTGAGTGCGGTGAAGAACGCCGTGGCGGCGTACTCCGGGTCGGTGATCTGGTCGGGCGTGCCCCAACCGGACGACGGACGCTGCTGGAACAGGCCCTGCGAATCGTGGTCGTTGTACGCGCCGAGGTGGCCGAGGTTGTACAGCTTCGACTCCTGCAACGAGGTGGCGACGCCGATCACCGCGCCCCGGTCACCGACGCCGGTCTTCTTGGCGGCGTCGACGATGGCCCGGGCGTTGGCCAACTGCGCGTCGTCGAGCGGTACGCGCGACTGTGCGCCCTCGATGCCGTGCGGGATCAGCTGCGCTCGGCTCGGCTTGCCAGCCGGCGGCTTGCCGGTGGCGGAGCCGGTGGTGAGGCCCGACTCGACGGGCTGGTCGTCCTGGCGGACCGTGGTGGCGGCCTTTCCGGTGGCACGGTCGATGGCGGCGACGGCGCCCTGGTGCGGTCCGGAGGTGACCGGTGCGGCGACCGCGGTCGGCGCGAGGGCCAGACCACCGAGAGCAGCCACACCCGCCACGCTCAGCGCGGTCTTGCGGTACGAGTCCTTAGCGATGGCGGGGAGCCATCGAGTGAAGTCGACCTTCACGATGGTTGCCCTTTCGATCGTGCGGAGCGCTCCGGGGTGAACACTCCTCGGGAGATGACCGCGGAAAAGGGTTTGGGCTCCGGCGGTACGGGGGACACAACCGGGTTCACGTGTCGGGCATTCCGGAATTGCCCGAACCTCGCTGGGCTGCGGCCCTGGTCACACGCAGAGTCGGACACCGGGGCCCTGCCGACGCCACGCCGGACGGGAGTGACACAGGGTCTCGGAGCGCGAGGGCGATGTGCGAACGTCAGCCATTGCTCTGCTTACCTATACGCACCGGCCACGTTTCGTGACCACCGGGACGGATGGCGATAGCTGGCGGAAAGGGCGTATGCGCACCTCACGGGACGTGGTGCAGATAGGTAAGCAGAGCAAAGGTCCGTGCGGGGTGTTGGGGAGGCAGGCAGCTGGCGGTGTTTTCGCTACCGTGGGTGAGCGCCCAGGCCCAGCGCGGTGGGTCGGGCAGCCGTGCGGCTCGCCCTAGCGGACGAGAGGGCGCCGTGGCGGTGGGGTGCTGGAGGGTCCCGATCGGATCAGGACCGCGGTCCGCCCGCCGCCGGAGTCAGTTGTCGCCGTCGCCCACGGGCCCCGCATCCCGCCTCCCGACATCCTCGTTCGCTCCGAGGAGTTCCTGGAAGATGGTGATCTGAAGCCCGGCGGGCGCGTCGAGGCGGGAGTTGAGTGACTGCCACGGCGTACGCGTCGGCGGCGCGATCTCGCCCGCCCCGGCGGCCACCAGCCGGGCGGTCGTCGCCTCCGTGTCGTCCACCTCGAAGGCCACCCGGATGCGCGGCGCGACCTGCCGGCCCACCTCAACCTCGTCGATCAGGCGTTTCTGCGCGGGGTTGGCGATCTCCAGCGTGGCGCGGCCGGCGTCCAGGATCACCACCCGCGCATCCCCCTCGCCGCTGAACGCCGCCTCCTCCGGCAGGCCCAGCGCGTCGCGAAAGAACGCGACGGCGGCCTCGTGGTCGGTGGCCTCCACCACGAGGCGCAACTGACGGACGGCGGGGACGGGCGAGTCGGCGGCCATGAGCGGGATCCTAGCGTCGCGGCCGGGTTAGGTTGGAACGTCCAGGAGGGAGCGTCGATGGTCCAGGCAGTGAGTGACGGCACCTACCTGCTGCACCCGGTCGGCCGGGTCGCCTCATCGCTGACCGACCCGGCGAGCGCGCCACGGCAGGGCGACGAGGGCGCGTCGACGGCGTGGCTGGTCTTCGACCCACAGGTCGAGCGGGCCGTGCGTGACCTGCGGGTCGGCACGGAGCTGCTGGTGCTGACCTGGCTGGACCGTGCCCGGCGCGACGTGCTCGCGGTGCATCCACGCGACGACGCGAACCGTCCGGAGACCGGGGTGTTCAGCACCCGATCACCGCACCGGCCCAACCCGATCGGGCTGCACCGGGTGCGGGTCCTGACGGTGGACGGGCTGCGCGTCGAGGTGGCCGACCTGGAGGCCCTCGACGGCACCCCGATCATGGACGTCAAACCGGTGCTGGGCGCGGCCGACGAACGCCCCGCCCCGCGCCCGCCCCCCGCCTATAGGAA
>NZ_JBEYSL010000742.1:0-2378 GCF_040642735.1 Micromonospora sp. NPDC047753
TGCTGGCCCGCCCCAAGGTAGCTGGTGATCGTGGTGCTGGTGACGGCCCCGACGCTGGCGCTGAAGACGATGTCGCCGAACTCCTGGTAGTACGTGATGTCGTACCCGGCGATGGCGCAGCAGCCGGACGTGGCGGCCGTCCAGGTGAGCGTGACCGACGCGCTGCGGACCTCGCTGGCGGTCAGGTTTGTGGGGGCACTCGGCGGAACGGGCGAGGTGCTCGGCGTGCTGGACGGCGCAGTCGGCGGTGGCGGGGCGGTCCCGGCCGGCGCTGCGACCGACACCGCGGCCCCAGCGGGCGCCGGAGCGACCAACGGGTACGCGGCGGGCGTCACGGTGCCGGCGTCGGCTGCCGGCGCGGCGCCCAGAGCGCTGGCGAGCACCGCCGTCGACAGCACGAAGGCGGCCAGCAGGCCCGGCCGCGGACGGCCGATCAGCGAGGACGAGGGAGCACCTGTCATACGTCGACGATGCAGCAACAGATCGATGATCGCCAACATGTCTCACGCCTCGGCCGCTGCTCAACCCGGCGCATGGTGGGTCATCGCCACTCCTCTCCCCCTTCGCCTGGGCCGTGTCGCTCCGGCGCGGTGTGGCCGCACGTCGGCGAGTGTCCACTGTGTCGCTACCGACGCCATTGGCGGTGGTTGAGCGATTCGCTGGGAGCGATACCAGTGGGGCAAAATCCAATGCTTCCGATCGCTACACTCGCCGCAACGCCGGCACCGCCCGCAGAGCCGAGCCCGCGCCAATCCCGATCGAATGGAGACGCCTGTGACCCGCGACAAGGCGGCACCCCCCGGCATCGACCCCAATATTCCCAGCGTGGCCCGGGTCTATGACTTCTTCCTGGGCGGCAAGGACAACTTCGAGGTCGACCGGAAGGTCGCCGAGCACGCCCTGCGGATCACACCGGACGGACCGGCAGCCGGCCAGGCGAACCGGGCCTTCCTGCGTCGAGTGATTCGGTTCCTGGTCACCGAGGCGGGCATCGACCAGTTCCTCGACATCGGATCGGGGCTGCCCACCCAGGGCAACGTGCACGAGGTCGCCACTGAGCACAACCCGAAGGCTCAGGTGGTCTATGTGGACAACGACCCGATAGTCCTGACGCACGGACGGGCTCTGCTCGCCGCTGAGGGCACCGCGACGGTGATCCAGGCGGACATCCGGGAGCCGCAGGAGATCCTCAACCACCCTGACGTACGCCGGTTCCTCGACTTCGACCGGCCGATCGGCCTGCTGCTCTTCGCCATCCTGCACCACCTTGGCGACGACGAGGACCCGAAGGCGGTGGCGGCCGCGTTGATCGACGCGCTGCCCTCCGGCAGCTACGTGGCGATCTCGCACTTCCGCGACCCGGGTGAGCGGGACCCGGAGGGCTCCCGCAAGGCCCGCGAGGTCGAGCGGGTCTTCAACGAATCGCTCGGCACCGGCCGCTGGCGCACCGACGAGGAGATCCTCTCGTTCGCCGATGGGTTGACGGTGCTGGAGCCGGGTCTGGTGCCGCTGGCCGAGTGGCGCCCAGAGCCGGACGCACCGACGACGGTGCAGACCGACACCTATCACACCTTCGTCGGGCTCCTCGCCCGCAAACCGTAGGCGCCGTCTTCTGGTGAGCACGTCGGCGGGGGCGCCCCCCGCCGACGTGCTCACGTGTCAGATCTGAACTTGGTGTACCGACCCTGCCTAGGGCGCGGGTTCCAGTACGACGACTGGGATCTGTCGGGTCGTCTTCCGCTCGTAGTCGGCGAAGCCCGGATACGCGGTCTTCTGCGCGCTCCAGATCCGTTCCCGTTCGTCCCCGGCGGCCACTCTGGCGACCAACTCGATCTTGTCCGTACCGATCTCCGCTTGGACCTTCGGGTTGGCCAGCAGGTTGTAGTACCAGTCGGGATTGCTGGGCGCGCCGCCCTTGGAGGCGAACACGGCATAGCCGCCGTCCACCGTCTGGTACATCATCGGGCTCAGGCGAGGCTGACCGCTCTTGGCACCGACCGTGTGCAACAGCAGCAGCGGAGCGCCGGCGAACTGACCGCCGACCTGCCCGCCGTTGGCGCGAAACTCCGCGATGATCTTGTCGTTCCAGTCACTCATGAATTCTCCCCGCGTCCGCGCACCGGCTCCGTCGACACATTGTGGCAGTCGCAACGGTGAACGGCAGCGAACGCTTCCCGGCGTTGACCGGTCACGTTCAGGACCCGGCCGAAGTAGAAGCGGTCGCCCGACGACGACGCCAGCTCTGGATCTGGCAGAGCGGTCGTGGCGTCGGCAACGCTCACAAGCGGGGAGCTGTTCGGGGCAAGCATGCGGGGTTTCCTTCCGAAGGGCGCGATGGGGTACGGCGCCGGGGTGGACCTCGGTCCCGGGGTCGGCGA
>NZ_JBEYSL010000743.1:0-2363 GCF_040642735.1 Micromonospora sp. NPDC047753
GAAGAGCAGACCCACCACCTGGGTGCCGATCAGGTAGAGCACCGCCGCCGTGATCACCGCTCCGAGCTGGTTGGTGATCAGCGTGCCGATGCCCACCCCGAGGATCGTCCAGATGGCGTAGGCCAGCAGGTTGAACAGCAGCGCCCGCTGCACCGGCCACTCACCGAGCTGAGTGCCGTAGTCGTTAGCGGACAGGAAGATCGCGCCGGCGGCCAGGTCGATCAGCGTGGTGGCCAGCCAGAACATGAAGCCGAGCAGGCTGGCGGCGACGAGCTTGCTGACGATGACCGACGTTCGCCGGGGGGTCGTCAGAAACGTCGTGGTCGCGGTCTGGTGGAAGAACTCGTTGGTGACCATCAGGATGCCGATGAGCATCACGAACATCAGCCCGAGGTACTGGCCCGACGTGTAGAGGTTCGCCGCCTGCGCCGGCGCGGTCGCCTGCTCGGGGCTGACACCGATGTTCTCGGCGTCACCGCCGAGCGCCGTGACGGCCAACCACGCGTTGACCGCGAACGCCAGGGCGATCGAGAGCAACGCGCCGATAGCCAGCCACCACCAGGTGCTGGTGGTACGGATCTTGAGTAGCTCGGATCGGACCAGGTTCATCGGATGCCCGCCTTTCCGGCCGTCAGCTCCAGGAAGACCCGTTCCAGATCGGGCCGTTCGGTGGTCAGTTCGTGCAGCTCGACCCCGGCCGCGAGAGCGGATCGGCCGATCGTCGGGGCGTCCACCCCGCCGACCAGCAGCACACCCTGCTCGTCGGTCTCGACGGTCGCCGACTGCGCCTTCAGGGCGGCGGTCAACACCTCGGCCTGCGGGGTGCGGACCCGGACGCGGGCGCCCTGGGCCATCGACCCGAGCACCTGGTCGACCGGACCCTGCCGGACCAACTGCCCAGCCGCGATGATCACCACGTCGTCGGCGAGCAACTGCATCTCCGACAGCAGGTGGCTGGAGACCAGCACCGTACGACCCTCGTGGGCGAGGTTCTTGAGGAACCCACGCATCCACCGGATGCCCTCCGGGTCCAGCCCGTTGGCCGGCTCGTCGAGGATCAGCACGCGGGGGTCACCGAGCATCGCGGCGGCGATGCCGAGCCGCTGCTTCATGCCCAGCGAGTAACCCTTGAACTTGCGCTTCGCCGCCGGGGTCAGCCCGACCAGGGCCAACGCCTCGTCGGCCCGCTGCTTGGGCAGCCCGGCCGCGGCGCAGATGACCCGCAGGTGGTTGATGCCGGTGCGGCCCTTGTGCGCGCTGGAAGCCTCCAGCACCGCCCCGACCTGCCGCAGCGGGGTGGCGAGGTCGGTGTACCGCTGGCCGCTGATGGTGGCCGTGCCGGCGGTCGGCGTGACCAGGTTCAGCAGCATGCGCAGCGTGGTGGTCTTGCCTGCGCCGTTCGGGCCGAGGAAGCCGGTCACCCGTCCCGGCGCCACGGTGAAGGACAGGTTGTTCACCGCCCGGACGTTCTTGTACTGCTTCGTCAGACCGGACACCACGATCTGACCGTCGCTGGTGGGGCTTCGCTGCCCGTCAGTCATCGTTCTCCTCCCGTGTGTGGCGTAGAGGTACGCCGTGGCACAGCGTGACGGCCCGTGGCTGCAAGGTCAATCAGGCGCGGTCGGTACGTCTGCCTCCGTCGCGGGGCGGAGGCGACTCATCCCTGCGGACTACGCCCGGGTTCAGCGGGCGATCCAGGTTGCCCGCGCCGCGCCGAGCAACGACCCGTCCGGGCCGTACAGGCTGGTGTGCACGAGCGCCTTGCGCCCATCGACGCGCAGCAACGCCCCGGTCACCACACACTCGTCGCCCGGCCCGGGCAGCGCCGCGACCACGGCGGCGATCCGGCCCAGCAGGTACGGGCGGCCCGGCGCGAGCACCGCCCAACCACCGGGACAGTCCAGCGCAGCCCAGACCGTTGCCGCGCCGATCTGTGCGGGCGCGCGGAACGGGGCGGCGGTCCGCCCGTCCGGCAGTCGGCCGGGGAAGATCCGCAGCCCGTCGGCCCGCTGCGGCCCGCAGACGTAACAGGTGGGGAACGGATGCTCGACCAGGCCGGGGTATCGGGCCGCGGCGGCGACCGCCGTCTCCAGGTCGACTGGGGGTACGACGGCGTCGATCACCCCGGCCGGGCGTACCTCGGCCACCAGCTCGCCGGCCGGGTCCCGAACCTCGCCGTCGACAAGGGTCAGCTCGGTCTCCAGCGGTGGTGGCCGGCGCAGCGTCACCTCGACCGGCCCGCCGCCGCCCGCCTCGGCGGCGAAGATCCCCGCGCTCCAGCCGCCGTTGCCGGAACCGGCGGGCCCGTTGTAGCGGGTTTCGATGCGCATTGTCGGCCTCCGGTGGAACGTGCCGGCGTCGTC
>NZ_JBEYSL010000744.1:0-2354 GCF_040642735.1 Micromonospora sp. NPDC047753
TGGGCACCACCGAGGCCGGCACCAACTCCATCAACGACATCACCCCCGTGCTGAACAAGGAGACCGGCAAGAAGGACGCCTACCACTCCGTCGAGATCAGCACCCCCAAGGCCGATGAGAAGCAGACCGACAAGCTTCGCGCCGACGTCGTCAAGACCGTCGACGACGGTCGGGCCGTGGTCGCCAACATCGCCGGCACCGCCACCGACACCGACGGCGGTATCCACTCCTTCGAGGGTGGGCACTACATCAGCGTCGTCGGCTACCGCGACAACGGCAACATCGTCAAGATCGCCGACTCCGCCGACCCGAACACCGCCTCGTACGAGGTCACCATCGAGCACCTCGCGGACTGGATCGCCACCCGCGGCTACGCCACCAGCTGAGCACCACCCAACTCGGAAGGGCCGGACCCCACCACGGGGTCCCTACATCGCCCCGCAGATCTACTGGCAGATCGGCCACCCCGCGGCCGACTACGCGGAACTGGTCCGCTGGTGGTCGGAGACCGTCAACGGCACCACAGTGCAGTTGCTCGTCGGGCAGGCCACCTACCGCGCCGGGGCCTCCGGGCAGGATGCCGCCTGGCAGGACCCGGCCGAACTCAGCGACCACCTGACCCTCAACCGCGCCTACCCCCGGATCCTCGGCGACATCCACTTCAGCGCCAAGGACGTACGCGCCGATCGCATCGGTGCCGTCTCCCGGCTGACCACCGACCACTACCGCCGGCCCGCCCTGGCACCGGCGGGGGTGGGCGGTGCCGCGCCCGCCGCGCCGAACCTCACCTCGGCGGTACGCGGCACCGGCGGCGTGACGCTGAACTGGCAGCGCGGCACCGCCGGCAGCACGGCCTCGTACGCCGTGTACCGACTGCCCGGCGACGGCTCGGTAGACCCCTGCGACCTGGCCGATGCCCGCAACCTGCTCGGCACGGTGCGTGCCTCAGGCAGCACCGGGACGTTCACCGACGCCACCGCCGCGGCCGGCTCGACCTACCGGTACCTGGTGACTGCCCTGGACCGGCTGCACCACGAGAGCCCGGCCAGCAACGCGCGGGTGGTCACCGGCACCGGCGGCACGTTCAGCGTGATCGTGGACAACACCACCACTGGTGGCTTCACCGCCGCCGCCACCTGGGGCACCTCGTCGTACCTCACCACGCGGTACGGCACCAACTACCGGTTCGCCGAGCCGCAGGCGGTCAGTGACCCGGCCTGGTTCAGCGCGACGCTGCCCGCCGCCGGCTCGTACCGGGTCGAGGTCTGGTACCCGTCCGACCCCGGCTACAACAGCGCCACGCCGCACCTGGTGGCCACCGCGAACGGGACCGTGACGGCCTCCGTCGACCAGCGCAGCGGCGGCGGCCAGTGGCGGGTGCTGGGCACCTACGACTTCGCCGCGGGGACGCGCCAGGTCGTCGGGGTCAGCCGCTGGACCAGCACGACGGGGTACGTCGTCGCCGACGCCGTCCGGATCACCCGGCTCTGAGCCCGTGCCGTTCCCCCGAGGCGTCTCGACGTCCGGGGGAACGGTCCCGCTCACCGGTCAGTCGCGGCGGAGCCAGACGGCACCCAGTGGGGGAACCTGGAGGGCGGCCGAGGCGACCATTCCGTGCCACGGCACGTCCTCGGCCCGTACCTCACCCAGGTTGCCCACCCCGGAGCCGCCGTAGTGGTGCGCGTCGGTGTTGAGCACCTCGGTCCACGTCCCGCCGGCCGGCAGGCCGACCCGGTAGTCGTGCAGCGGCTGGGCGGAGAAGTTCGCCACGCACACCAGCGTCGAGCCGTCCGGGGCGATCCGGACGAACGACACGGTGTTGTTGGCGACGTCGTCGCCGGCGATCCAGCGGAAGCCCGCCGGCTCGGTGTCCTGTGCCCAGAGCGCCGGAGTCTCCCGGTAGACCCGGTTGAGGTCACCGACGAGTCGTTGCACACCGGCGCGGGCCGGGTCGTGGAGCAGGTACCAGTCGAGGCCGCGCTCCTCGCTCCACTCCCGGTCGTCGGCCATCTCGGAGCCCATGAAGAGCAGTTGCTTGCCGGGGTGCGCCCACATGTACGCCAGCAGCGCCCGCACGTTCGCCAGCCGCTGCCAGGTGTCGCCGGGCATCTTGCCGGCCAGTGAGCCCTTGCCGTGCACCACCTCGTCGTGGCTGATCGGCAGCACGTAGTTCTCGCTCCAGGCGTACGCCAGGGAGAAGGTGAGCTGGTGGTGGTGGTGCTGGCGGTAGATCGGGTCCTTCGAGGTGTAGAGCAGGGTGTCGGAGAGCCACCGTGAGGTCGTCGGCCCGCTGCGTGCCGCCAGTGGGGCCAGTGGTGTCGTCCGGGTCGGTGGTCGGGAAATCGCGGCCTGGG
>NZ_JBEYSL010000745.1:0-2319 GCF_040642735.1 Micromonospora sp. NPDC047753
CTCGCCCGAGCCCGCCGAGGCCGAGCCCGTTGCGGCCGGCAGTCCGAAGCGCTCGCGGAGGAAGGCCGCCGCGCTCTCCTGCGCGAGCCGCCCGTCGGTGAAGGTGCCCGGCATGGCGAAGAACCCATGGATCATGCCGGGGTAGTGCGCCAGCCGGGTGGGCACGCCGGCGTCGCGCAGCCGATCGGCGTACCGCTGCCCCTCGGCGCACAGGGGATCCAGTTCGGCGGTGATCACCAGCGCCGGCGGCAACCCGGAGAGGTCCTCGGCGAGCAGCGGCGAGGCCAGCGGGTCCCTCGCGTGGGCCGGGTCGACCAGGTAGTTCCTCCGGTACCAGACGACCGAACGGCGGTTGAACAGCGCGGGGTCCTCGTCCCCGGCCGGTTCGCCGCTCTGGTCGGTGTTCGGGTAGACCAGCAGTTGCGCGGCGAGCGGCGGCCCGTCCGTTCGGCTGAGCAGGGTGACCGCGGCGGCCAGGTTCCCACCGGCGCTGTCCCCACCGACCGCCAGTCGGGTCGGGTCGGCGCCCAGCTCGTCGGCGTGCCGGGCGATCCACGAGGTGGCGGCGTGGCAGTCGTGCACGGCCGCCGGGAAGGGGTGCTCCGGGGCGAGGCGGTAGCCGACGGTGATCACCTGACAGGGCACGGCGTTGGCCAGCCGCCGGCAGATGCCGTCGGCGGTGTCGATGCTGCCGAGCGTCCACCCGCCGCCGAAGAAGTACAGCAGGGTGGGCAGCGGACCCGAACCGGCCGGTCGGTACACCCGCAGCGGCAGCTCCCCGGCGGGGCCGGGGAGCCGCTCGTCGCGTACCTCGGTCACCGGCTCGACCGCGCCGCTGCCGGCGCGGATCGCGGCCAGGTCCGCGGCGCGCGCCTCGGAGAGGGTCTGTGCGTACAGCGGTGGGGTGCCGGCCGCGGCGCGGGCCGCCCGGTACGCGGCCACCTCCGGGTGTGCTGCCATGTCGCCCCTATCCGCCGGTGCTGACCAGCAGCTTGTCGATGCCACGCAGGAACAGGCTGCCGCTGAACGTCGGTGTCTCGGTGACCGTCAGCGCGGGGAACCTGGCGAACAGCCGGGGCAGCGCGAGGCGACCCTCCAACCGCGACACCGCCGCGCCGAGGCAGAAGTGCAGACCCACCCCGAAGGCCAGCGACGGCGGGCCGGGACGGGTCGGGTCGAAGGTGTCCGGGGCCGGGAAACGGGCCGGATCGCGGTTGGCCGCCCCGATCATGATCAGCACGTTGTCGTTGGCGGCGACCGGCACGCCGTGCAGCACGGCGTCGGCCGGCGCGGCGCGGGCCAGGAAATGCACAGGGCTCGCCAACCGCAGCACCTCGTCGACGCAGCCCTGCGCCAGCGTGGCGTCGGTGGGCAGCGCCGCGACCGTCCGCGGGTGGGCCAAAAGTAGCGGCAGCCCGTTGCTGAACATGTAGACGGTGGTGACGAAGCTGGCGTTGAACAGCACGATCAGGTTGCTGACCAACTCCTCCTCGGTCAGCTCCACCTCCCCGGAGTCGAGCGCCTCGACCAATGCGCTGAGCAGGTCGTCCCCGGGCAGCCGGCGGCGGTGCCCGATCAACTCCCGGTAGAAGGCCCGCAACTCCTCAGCGGCGGTGTTGGCCGCGGCCAGCCGCTGCGGGGTCTTCCCCGCCACGTCCAGGAATTCGTCGATCCACTCCACCCGCTCGCGGTACCACGGCAGATCGGCGGCCGGGATGCCGATGAACTCGGCCATCACCAGGGCCGGAATCGGGTACGCGAAGTCGGCCACGAAGTCGACCACGCCATCCCCGGCGTCCGCCATCCGGTCCAGCAGCTCGTCGACCACGCGCAGGATCACCGGTTCCAGCGCGCCGAGCCGACGCGGCGTGAAGGTGCGGGAGAAGACGTGCCGCATCCGGGTGTGATCGGGCGGGTTGACGAACATCATCGAGGTCTGGAAGGTCCGCAGGATCTCGTGCTCCTCCCAGCCCGGCGGCGGCTGTTTCGTCCACTCCGGATCGCGCAGCAACCCGTCGACGAGGTCGTAGCCGACCGCGACCGCGGCCACCGTACGGTGCTCGGCGCGCGCCGGCACCGCGCTGATCGGGCCGAGCCGGTGCAGTTCCGCGTACCACGGGTACGGGTCCTGTCTGCCCTGCTCGCTGTACAGGCCGGTGAGTAACTCCCCTACCTCCATGATCAAACTCCTCCCCAGGATGTCGGTGACCGGGGGCGGCGGGGAAGCACCCGTCGGCCTGCTCTCCAGCTCGACGGCGGACGAACAGGCGCAGGCCGACATCGAACTGCTCGGGTCCGTCCCGCGCACGACCGTCGCCG
>NZ_JBEYSL010000746.1:0-2319 GCF_040642735.1 Micromonospora sp. NPDC047753
CGCGACGGTCCAGGTCCGGTCCGCGGCTGCCGGGTGGCTCGCCGTGGACGGCTCGATCGCCGACTCCGGCAGACCCAACGTGTTGTACGTGTAGAGGTCGGCGACGATCGCACCGTCGGCCAACACGAGCACGCGGTCCGCGTACGACGCGGCGATCGGATCGTGGGTCACCATGACCACGGTCAGTCCGTGTTCGTCCACGACCGCGCGCAGCAGCGTCAGCACCTCCGCCGCGGTCCGTGAGTCGAGGGCGCCGGTGGGTTCGTCTGAGAAGATCACCTCGGGGCGGGTGGCCAGCGCCCGGGCGATCGCCACCCGCTGCTGCTGGCCGCCGGAGAGCGCGGCCGGCCGGTGGTGCAGTCGGTCGGTGAGGCCGACCCGCTCGACGACCTGGGTCAGCCAGGCCCGGTCCGGACGGACGCCGGCCAGGCGCAGGGGCAGCACGATGTTCTCCTCGACGGTGAGCGCGCCGATCAGGTTGAATGCCTGGAAGATGAACCCGATCCGGGTACGACGCAGCTCGGTCAGGCGGGTCTCGGACAGCCCGGACAGGTCGGTGCCTCCGATCATCACCCGACCGGAGGTCGGTCGGTCGAGCCCGGCCGCGGTCTGCAGCAGCGTGCTCTTGCCGGAGCCCGAGGGGCCCATCACCGCCGTGAAGGTGCCCCGGTCGAAGCTGACATCGACGCCGGCAAGCGCGGTCACCTGGTCAGGGCCGGCGTCGTACACGCGGGTGAGGTGTTCGACGCGTACCGCCGGTGCGGTTGTCTGGTCCGGATAATCCGGCATTCTGGTGGCCTCTCTCCGTGTCATCGGCAAGAACTGCGCGCACCAGAAACGCTATTGACGTGGGAGAACGGCGACCATCCCGCGGGCTGCCAGGTCCGGGTACAGCAGGCGCTACCGCCGATCGCCGTTGAGGTAGCGCAGCACTGCGGTGACCCGCCGGTCGGCACTGTCGTCCGGTGGAAGTTCAAGCTTCGAGAAGATGCTGCGGATGTGCTTGTGCACCGCGCCGTCGGTGACGAACAGCCGCTGGGCGATCGCGCTGTTGCCGAGCCCTTCGGCCATCAGCCCCAGCACCTCACGCTCACGCGGCGACAGCTCGCTCAGCGCCGTGTCCGTCCGGCGGTTGCGGGCGAGCAACTGCGCCACCACCTCCGGGTCGATCACGCTGCCGCCGTCCGCGACGCGGTTCAGCGCGGCGAGGAACTCCTCGACCCGGCCCACCCGCTCCTTCAACAGATAACCCAGCCCGACGGCGCCAACCGAGAACAGGTCGGTGGCGAACGCCTGCTCCACGTACGCCGACAGGACCAGCACCGCGAGGCCGGGGCGCCGCCGCCGGGCCTCCACCGCTGCCACGATGCCCTCGTCGGTATGGGTCGGCGGCATCCGTACGTCCACGATCGCGACGTCCGGCGCGTGCTCGTCGACGGCGACCAGGAACTCGCCCGGAGTGCCGGCGGTGGCGACGACGTCCAGATCCTCCGCCCGCAGCAACAGCGCCAACCCCTCACGCAGCAGCGGGTCGTCCTCGGCGATCACGATCCGCATGGCAGCTCCACGTCCATTCTGGTCGGCCCTCCCGGCGGGCTCGTCAGCGTCATCCGGCCGTCGTACGCCTCGACCCGCCGGCGGATACCGGTCAGCCCGGAGCCACGTGTCTCGTTGGCACCGCCGTGCCCGTCGTCCTCGATGCTCACCAGCAGCCGGCCGCGCTCGCGGCGTACGGCCACGTCCACCTGGCTCGCACCGCTGTGCCGGACGACGTTCGTCAGCGCCTCGGCCACCACGAAGTACGCGGTGGCCTCGACCGAGGCCGCGCACCGCACAGCCACGTCCACCTCCAGTCGGCAGGGCACCGCGCAGCTGCTGGCCAGGCCCGTCAGCGCACCGGCGAGACCCCTGTCGTCCAGCACCGGCGGCAGAATCCCGCGCACCACCGTACGCAGCTCGCCGAGTGCCTGTTCCGCAGCGTCCTGTGCCTGCCCGAGGATCTCGTCGGCGCGGTCCGGATTGCGGCGCACGGCCCGCCGCGCAGCGCCGAGCAACACGTTGACAGCTACCAACCGGTTCTGGGTGCCGTCGTGCAGCGACCGCTCGATCCGGCGCAGTTCGACCGCGTGGGCGTCCAGCGCCGCGGCGCGGGTGGCGGTCAGCTCTGCCACCCGCAGCGACAGGTCGACACCTGGCGGTGGAGGCAGCAGCCACCGGCCCGGCCATGCCTGGAGACGGGCGAGGACCGGGCTTCGCCGAGCAGGCCCGCAACACGAAGACCGGCGCACCGGACGACGCCGACGTGCTCTACGGGCCCCT
>NZ_JBEYSL010000747.1:0-2310 GCF_040642735.1 Micromonospora sp. NPDC047753
ACCTGCAACTGCTCTACCAGGGTCGTTCCCCCAGCTCCGGCGGCGACTACGGCCTGCTGCCGTACCGGCCGGGTCTGCTGACCCTGCAACGCTGACGATCGGACATCACCGGGGGCGGGCAGGCTCGGCACACGACGAGCCCGCCCGCCCCTCGCTCTTCCACCACCAGGAGGTACCGACAGTGCGAGGACCTGTAGACCACTCCCCGCCCACGGGGAACACCAAGGCCGACCGAGTGTCGACCGGCCTGAAGGGGAGACTGTTCACGCTCGCCGCAGCCGGGATCGCCGCCGCAGTCGGGTTGCTCACCATCACCCTGGCGACCGGGTCGGCGTCGGCCGCCGACAACCCGTACCAGCGGGGCCCGGACCCCACCCGGACCAGCGTCACCGCTGTGAACGGCCCCTTTGCCAACACCTCAGTCAGTGTCCCGACCGGATACGGCTTCAACGGCGGCCGGATCTACTACCCGACCGACACCAGCCAGGGAACCTTCGGGGCCATCGCGATCTCGCCGGGTTACACGGCGTTGTTCTCCGCCGAACTGGCCTGGATGGGGCCGTGGCTGGCGTCCCACGGCTTCGTCGTGATCGGCATCGAGACCAACAGCCGCAACGACTTCGACACGGCCCGAGGCACCCAGTTGCTCGCCGCACTGGACTACCTCACGCAGCAGAGCCCCGTACGCGACCGGGTCGACCCCAACCGGCTGGCGGTCGCCGGTCACTCGATGGGCGGCGGCGGCGCGCTGAGCGCAGCCACGCGACGCGCGTCGTTGAAGGCAGTGGTCGGCATCGCGCCGTACTCGCCGTCGTCGAACCTGGCCAACGACCGGGTCCCCACCATGATCTTCGCCGGTCAGGCGGACACGGTGGTCACCCCGTCCTACGCCACCGGCCTGTACAACAGCCTCCCGGCCACGACGGAGAGCGTCTACCTGGAGGTCGCCGGAGCGGATCATGGCTTCATGGTCGGGCGGTCGAACCCGGTGATGGTCCGGACCATGCTGCCGTTCGTCAAGATGTTCCTCGACAACGACACCCGGTACAGCCAGTTCCTCTGCCCCCTGCTGGACTCCAGCGGCGTGGTCACCTACCGCAGCACCTGCCCGCTGCTGCCGTCGACGCCAACCCCGACCGACCCGCCGACCCCGACCGACCCGCCGACGCCCACCGACCCGCCGACCGTCCCACCCGGCTCCGCCAGTGAGATCGTCGGCACGCAGTCCGGCCGGTGTATCGACGTACCCAACGCCTCGCGTAACAACGGCACCCGCGTCCAGCTCTACGACTGCAACAAGCAGACCAACCAGGCCTGGACCTACACCTCGAACAAACAACTCCAGGTGTACGGCACCATGTGCCTCGACGCGGCCGGCACCGGCAACGGCGCGGCAGTGCAGATCTACAGCTGCCACAGCCAGACCAACCAGCAGTGGAACGTCAACTCCAACGGCACCATCAGCAACGTCCAGTCCGGACGATGCCTGGACGCCTGGAGCACCGCCAACGGCGCCCAGATCCAGCTCTACGACTGCCACGGACAAACCAACCAGCAGTTCAGGCTCGCCGCCCTCGGCGGCGGCACCCAGACGCCCACGCCCACGCCCACGCCGACCACGCCGCCGCCGACCACCACGTGTGACCTTCCCTCGTCGTACCGCTGGTCGTCGACCGGCGCGCTGGCGCAGCCGAGGTCCGGGTGGGTGTCGCTGAAGGACTTCACCGTCGCCCCGTACAACGGCCAGCAACTCGTCTACGCCACCACCCACGACACCGGCACCACGTGGGGCTCGATGAACTTCGGCCTCTTCAGCAACTACTCGCAGATGGGCTCGGCCAGTCAGAACGCGATGAACTCGGCGACCGTCGCGCCGTCGCTGTTCTACTTCGCGCCGCGCAACATCTGGGTGCTGGCCTACCAGTGGGGCGGCACGGCCTTCTCGTACCGGACCTCCAGCGACCCGACCAATCCGAACGGGTGGTCGTCGGCGCAGACGCTGTTCACCGGCAGCATCTCCAACTCCAACACCGGCCCGATCGACCAGGCGGTCATCGGCGACGACCAGAACATGTACCTGTTCTTCGCCGGTGACAACGGCCGGATCTACCGGGCCAGCATGCCGATCGGCAACTTCCCCGGCAGCTTCGGCTCGAACTACACGACGATCATGACCGACTCGACGAACAACCTGTTCGAGGCCGTCCAGGTCTACAAGCTCCAGGGCCTGAACAAGTACCTCATGATCGTCGCCGCGTCGAGTCGGCACGCCCGCAGGTACGCGGTCGGGGTGATCTGCAGTTCACGGCG
>NZ_JBEYSL010000748.1:0-2308 GCF_040642735.1 Micromonospora sp. NPDC047753
AACATGCTCTTACGAATGATCGCGTTCATGGGGATAGCTCCTTCGGGGGTAGAACACCCACACCACCCGGGGGGGACGGCGGTGAGGGTGTGAGCACCTCGTCCGGCGCTGCACGTCTCAAAAGGGGAAAAAGTCTGGGGGGTGACGCCCTGGTCAGGCGTCGGAGTCGGCGACCTACCGAGCGGGGGCTCGAGGCGCCGGGACCGTGTGTAACGACCGGGGGGCCAGGGTCATTCCGGGATCGGCCCGCCCATCGGGCACCCTCATCGCGGCGATGCCAGCGGTCGTGGGTGTTGCAACGACCGGGAGGAGACTGCCATTCCCACCTGCGCGACCAGCCCGCAAAGATCGGGCGGCCGGCCGGTGGTACTGCGATCGTCAGGATGTGTAACGACCCCGGCCCGGCCATGATTCCAGCCCACCGGTGCACCCGGTCACACCCCCACACCACCTACCATCGGACAAATCACCCACGCCAGCGTGACACGGCAGTGCGCAACCTGCCCTCACGCGCGTGATCCACTCGGGTTCACGGAAACCGGGGCATCCCGGACGGCAGGACATGCCGATATCAAGGAACGCGAGTGGATCATGGAAGAGCTGACCGGATGAAACCGACGAAACGGACAGGCTGGCGCCCGTCGGAGTGTTCCGACGGGCGCCAGCTTCGGTGCTGTCCGGGCGCAGCCCGGTGGTGTGAACTAGTGCGCCGCACCACCGAAGCGCTGGCGGCGACGCCAGGCCAGGGTCAGCAGCAACATCACCGCTCCGGCGCCGACCAGGCCGCCGCCGAGCTTCATGGGCGTGCCGATGCTGTCACCCGTGACGGGAAGCGGCTGCTTCTTGTGCAGCACGCGCAGCTCGGTGCTGGCGGTACGGCCGGACTCCCGGCCCGTGGCGGTGAAGGTCAGCAGACCCGTCACCGACGGCTTGTAGCTCTTGGTGAAGCGACCCTGACCGTTGGTGTACGCCGTGAAGTGCAGGGGAGCGCTCGCCTGGTAGGCGACCGGAGCCATGGCCACGGTGCTGCCGTCGCTGCGGCGAGCCGGAGCCACGCCGCCGGCCGGTGCGGCCTGCGGAGTGACCGTCACGTTGATGTCGACGGTCTCGTTCGGGCCGAAGTTGGTGCCGGTCAGCACCACCGTCTCGCCGAGGTAGATCGTCGGCCGGTTGACGGTCAGCGACGCGGCGGTCGGCGGGTACGGCGGCGGTTGCGGCGGGTCGGTCGTCGCGGTGGGCTGCGGCTGCGGCGCTGCCGCCCCCGCTGCCGTCGGCACGGCCACCACGGCCAGGCCGACCGTGAGCGCCATGATGATGCGGGATAGCCGCATGATTTGGTTCCCTCCTACTGATCACAGCTTGGTGCGGAATGAACTTGGGTGGTCCAGGGGCTGGCGGTGGGGGTCAGCCACAGCTCGGCCTGCCCGACGCCGGTCTTGGCCGTCAGCACGGTGACCTCCAGCGCCCTCTCGGCGCCGGGGCCGACGTCGACGCTGGCCGTGGCCACGTGGCGGCGGCGTTCGGTGCCGCTGCCAAGCGCCGTCTCGGCCCCGTCCAGTCGGGCCTCCAGCACCGCTCCACCAGCCGGGCTGAAGATCGACACCAACGTTCGGGCGGTGTACGGATCGCCGGCCAGGCCGAGGCCGAGCACGGATTTGCTAAGTCCGGACTTCGGCGCCGTCGAGCGCAGGGTCACCCGCAGCCGGAGCTCACGGCGACCGTCCGACCGGCATTCGCCGACCGTGAGGTTCGCCGTCGGCCGCAGGTAGTAGCCGAGCTTCGCGCCGCTGCCGTCGTTGAGGAACACGCCGACGGTCGGCACGGTGTCCTGTTCCGGAAGCGTCCCGGCCATCCGGCTCTCGCCGAATGTCCGCTGTTCCTCAGGTCGGGCACTCCAGAACAATATCCGGCGTTCCGTGATAGCACGGTCAAATGCGGACAACAACACCCTCGGGTTGACATTCTTCTTGAAAAAGGAGTCGAACACCGCTGACGCCGACGCCGCGAAGAACTCGTCCTGCTGTTTGACGTCGAGGCGCTGATAGCTGTCGTTGAGCAGGGTCTGCACCACCTTCTCGCTGGCGAGCGGTACACCGCCGGGCACCAGCACCGGACCTGTCGCCTTGAGCAGGTAGGACAGCACCACCGGGTCGACGGCGAGCACGCCGTCGACAGTGGTGCCGGTCTTGCGCCGGAACACAGCCAGCTAGGCACGCCTACCGCTGGTCGCCGGCTCGATCCCGTACGAAGACGCCCAACAGCGAACAGTGTTACGTCTACGCCGACCCGGCGGGCCACCCGTTCTGCC
>NZ_JBEYSL010000749.1:0-2306 GCF_040642735.1 Micromonospora sp. NPDC047753
CGAACCGTCCCGGTCCCCGCCCCGGAAGCCACCTTCGCGACGGTCACCGCCACGGAAGCCACCCTCACGGGGAGCGTCCGAACGCGATGAGTTTGCGGTCGTCGCTCCACAGGAAACAGCGCACCCCACGGTCGCCCTCCTCCCACTCCCGCTGCGACGGCGGATAGTAGATGGACCCGGCCCGGTACGGCAGCTCGCTGTTGTTGGGTACCGCCGCGTACTCGGCGATCAGCGCCATGCAGCGCCGGTGCGCCTGCTCGGCGGACTTGGCGAACTCCACCCAGCTGATGTCCCGCTCCTCGTAGACGCCCACGAACTCGGCGCGGTGCGGCTCGGTGCAGAGCACCGGCGCCATGTAGTTGAGGTTGTCGCCGATCAGTTTGGGGTCGAAGCAGCGGTGCGTCAGTGGCGTGTCGCCGATCAACGCGCCGCGCAGGCTGCCGGTGCGGTTGACCGGGCGGGTGTTGTCGATGCTGCCGGTCTCGCTGAGGTCGCAGCGGAACCAGCGGGCGCCGCCGACCCAGGCGGGCGCGGACGGCAAGGCGAGGGACAGCGCGAGTCGGGCCGCGTGCCAGTCGCCGCCGAGCACCTCCCGGGCCCGCTGGTCGCATTCGGCGCGAGCCGTGCGCAGCGCCGGCGAGCCGGGTTCCGGTCGGGCCTCGGTCAGCGCGTCGGGCCCGACGAAGGTGCCGACGTGGATGGTCTCGGCCAGGTGGTTGCGCGCGCAGTCCACCGTCTCGTAGGTGCTGGCCTGCACGACAGTGGCGATCCGTGGCAGGCAGGTGTCGGTGGCGGGGGTGAACGGTTTGGGAACCCGCAGCGTCGGCCAGTCGTCGGTGAGATCGCCGTCCGCGCCTCGCGCCGGCGCGCAGCCGGCCAGCAGCATCGTCGTGACGCTGGCCAGCGCCAGCGCTGGAAGCCACCGTCGCATCGTCCGCCCTCCCGGGAGCTGGCGGCCGGTCGCCGCGCCCCGCGGCGAGACCCCGGCGGGCGTGCAGCTTACGGCACCGTCCCGGTTGGAGTGTCGTCGCGTTTCCGTCGATCGGCCAGTGGCTGATGTCTGTTCGTCCGGATTCGGGGGCCCGGAGCGTCCAATTCTGCACCAATGGTCACTGCTGGGTCACAGGGCGTCCCCAAAGGTGCCGCGATGCGGGTGGCGGGTAGCCGCGTTCGTACACTGGCCCTGTGACCGTACCGCCGCCGATCGTCGCGCCGAGCATCCTGGCCGCCGATTTCGCCCGCCTCGCCGAAGAGGTCCGTGCCGTCGAGGACGCCGCGGACTGGTTGCACGTCGACGTGATGGACAACCATTTCGTGCCGAACCTGACCATTGGGCTGCCCGTGGTGCAGAGCCTGCGGGCTGTCACTGCGATGCCCTTCGACGTGCACCTGATGATCGAGGACCCGCGCCGGTGGGCCCCCGGGTACGCCGACGCCGGGGCGTACAACGTCACCTTCCACGCGGAGGCGTCCGACGACCCGGTGGCGCTCGCCAAGGACCTGCGCTCGGCAGGCGCGAAGGCGGGCCTGGCCATCGACCGGGACACCCCGATCGAGCCCTACCTGGACCTGCTGCCCAGCTTCGACACCCTGCTGATCATGACGATCAAGGCGGGCTTCGGTGGGCAGCGGTTCATTCCGCAGCTCCTGGAGAAGGTGCGGACCGCCCGGCGGCACGCGTCGGCCGGGCACCTGGAGCTGCGCATCGAGGTGGACGGCGGGATCGCCGCCGACACCATCGAGCAGGCGGCGGCGGCCGGCGCCGACGCGTTCGTGGCCGGCACCGCCGTGTACGGGGCCGCCGACCCGGCGGAGGCGGTACGGCACCTGCGGGCACTGGCGGAACGCGCGGCGCCCGGGGCCTGAGGTGGAGCCCGAGGCCGACCGCAAGGACATCATTCTCGTCGTGGACGACGACGAGGACATCGCCCGGTTCGTCGAGTTCAACCTGCGGCTGCACGGCTTCGAGGTGATCCACGCCAGCGACGGCCAGGAGGCCCTGGAGGTCATCGAGCGCCAACGGCCGGACCTGGCGGTGGTCGACCTCATGATGCCCCGGATCGACGGGTTGGAGCTGACCCGCCGGTTGCGCGCCGACCCGATGACGTCCGCCCTTCCGGTGATCATGCTGACCGCCAAGGGGATGACCGTCGACAAGGTGCACGGGCTCAGCGCCGGCGCCGACGACTACCTGGTCAAGCCGTTCGACACCGCCGAGCTGGTGGCCCGGGCGGTGCAGCGAACCCGGTTCCAGCCAGATGTCGTCGTCGAGGCTGAGGACGTACCGGGCGGCCGAGGCGGCGAGC
>NZ_JBEYSL010000750.1:0-2304 GCF_040642735.1 Micromonospora sp. NPDC047753
GATGGGTGTGCAGTACGGGTCACAGGGGCTCGCGGTCACCACACCGAACGCGACGCCCGCTGCGAACGGACGCGCGCGGTGCAGACCTCCCGGCTGGCGCTGGCCGGCACCGACATTCCCGTCCACCGCGACGAACGGCTGCGCGACCGGGAGCTGGGCATCCTCGACGGGCTGACCGGGCACGGGGTGCGCCGGCGGTACCCGGACGAGGCCGAACGTCGGGAGCGGTTGGGCAAGTTCTACTACCGGCCGCCGGGCGGAGAGTCCTGGACGGATGTGGCGTTGCGGCTACGGACGCTGCTGGGCGACCTGCGCCGTGACCACGACGGTTGCCGGGTGCTGCTCTTCGGCCACGACGCGCTGGTCTTCCTGCTTCGCTATCTGCTGGAGGGGTTGACCGAGGACGAGCTGATGGCGCTCACCCGGCAGGACGTGATCGCCAACTGTTCGATCACGGAGTGGTCGGCGGACGACGACGGCCGCCTTGCCGTCACCGCCTTCAACGATGTCGCGCACCTGCGTCAGCAGGGCGCCCAGCCGACCAGGGAGGACGAAATCCATGCCGAGCCGGTCTGAGGTGAAGGTGATCACCCCGGCGTTGCTGCGGGACTGGGCACTGCCCGTGCCGGTCGGCGGGAAGGAGAGCCGGGGCACCGTGCTGGTGGTCGGCGGTTCCCGCTTCACGCCGGGCGCGGTGCTGCTCGCCGGAGTGGCCGCCTTGCGCGCCGGTGCCGGGGTGCTCCAGCTCGCCGCCGCCGAATCCACCGCGGCGGCGCTGAGCATCCAGGTGCCCGAGGCGCTCGTGGTCGGCCTGCCGGAAACCACCGACGGTGCGGTCGCCGCCGACCGGGACGGTCAGCTCGGCGACCTGGTCGCGCAGGCCGACGTGGTGGCGATCGGCCCCGGCCTGAAGGCGATCGACGAAACCAACCGACTGCTGAGCCTGGTCCTGGAGGCGGCCCGCCCGGACACGTCACTGGTCCTCGACGCGTACGCCCTCGGTGCGCTCAGCCACTCACCGGACCTGCTGGTCGGCTCGGGTCGACCCGTGGTGCTCACCCCCAACGTCACCGAGGCCGAGCACCTGCTCGGGCGGGAGCCGGGCGACGACCTGGACTCCGAGGCGGCCGAGTTGGCCGCCCGGTACGAGGCGGTGGTGTCGCTGTACGGGCATGTGGCCGCGCCGGACGGACGGGGTTGGCGGGAGGAGAGCGGCGACGCCGGGCTGGGCACCTCCGGCAGCGGGGACGTGCTCGCCGGGTTGCTGGCGGGGCTGTTGTCCCGGGGTGCCGACCCGGCGCAGGCGGCCTGCTGGGGCTCGTTCGCGCACTCGGTGAGCGGCCAGCGGCTGATTCCCCGCTACGGCCGGATCGGCTTTCTGGCTCGGGAGCTGCTCGAAGAGATCCCCCGCACCCTGGCGATGGTCTGAGGCGGTTTCACCTGTTTCCGCATTCGGCGTGGGGGTACCGGAACCCCACCAGCCGAGACTCGTCAGGGAGGTCATACCGGTGTCGACCGATGCCATCGTCCTGCTCAAAGAGGACCACAAGGAAATGCGCCGCCTGTTCAAGGCCTTCCAGGACGCCGAGGAGGGGCCGGCGAACCAGCGGCAGAAGTTGGTGGACCAGATCCTGGAGGCGCTGACCGTGCACACCTACCTGGAGAACGAGGTGATGTATCCGGAGGTCCGCCGACTGCTGCCCGACCTGGAGGACGACATCCTCGAGTCGTACGAGGAACACCACGTCGCCGATGTGCTCTGCGCCGAGCTGGCCAGCATGGACGCCGACGACGAGCGGTTCAACGCCAAGACGACGGTGCTCATCGAGAACGTCACGCACCACGTCGAGGAGGAAGAGCAGGAGTGGTTCCCCAAGGTTCGCGACGCGCTGGGCCGCAAGCAGCTCCAGGAGATCGGCGAGAAGATGATCGCGCTGCGCGCGGACGCGCCGCGTACCCCCACCGCCCCGAAGGCGATCAAGAAGGCGCTCGACGCGGTGACGGCCTGAGGCACCCGCTCACACCGAAGGGCCCGGCACAACGCCGGGCCCTTCGTCGTGCCGCCCCGCCCCGCCCCGCCCCGCCCGGCCCGCCCCGACCCGGCCCGGCCCGGCCCGCGATCTTGCACTTTCTGTTGCCGATTGGCGATGTGTCGTGCCGTTTTGTCGCGACAGGAAGTGCAAGATCGCGGGAGGAGGGGCGGGGCGGGGGCCGTGTCGGTGTCGTCCTCGTCCCGGGTTGGCGCGGGTGCGACGGGTTCCGTGCCGGCACCGGCGCGACGGTGGTCCTTGTCCGGGGTCCACG
>NZ_JBEYSL010000751.1:0-2280 GCF_040642735.1 Micromonospora sp. NPDC047753
GGGTTCGCCATCCCGATCGACCAGGTGCAGCAGACCGCCGACACGATCATCGGCAAGGGCGGCTGAGCTGCCCGAACACCCCTGACGTGGCCGCGTTGGACGACCTGGAGGCCGCCTGCGCCTCCGGAACGTTCCGCCCCACCATCGACGACGAGGACGTGCACACCGCGCTGGAGCGCGGTCTGCTGGAGCGTCTCGGCAGCCTCGGTGGCAAGCTGCGCGCCGGCCGGTCCCGCAACGACCAGGTCGCCACCGACCTGCGGCTCTACCTGCGCGACCACGCCCGCGGCGTGGCCAGCCGCCTGGTCGAGTTGGCGGAGGCGCTGGTCGAGCAGGCCGAGCGGCACATCGACACCGCCGCGCCGGGCATGACCCACCTCCAGCACGCCCAGCCTGTCACCTTCGGGCACTGGCTGCTCGCCCACGTGCAGCCGCTGCTGCGCGACCTCGAACGGCTGCGCGACTGGGACCACCGGGCGGCGATCAGCCCGCTCGGCGCGGGCGCCCTGGCCGGTTCCGGGCTCCCACTGGACCCGGTGGCGGTGGCCAAGGAGTTGGGCTTCCGTACGTCGTTCGCCAACTCGATGGACGCCGTCGCCGACCGGGACTTCGTGGCCGAGTTCCTCTTCACCACCGCCCTGATCGGGGTGCACCTGTCCCGGCTCGGCGAGGAGGTGGTGCTCTGGACCTCGCACGAGTTCGGCTGGGTGGAGCTGGACGACTCCTTCGCCACC
Source organism: Micromonospora sp. NPDC047753 (assembly GCF_040642735.1). Lineage (NCBI taxonomy): Bacteria > Bacillati > Actinomycetota > Actinomycetes > Micromonosporales > Micromonosporaceae > Micromonospora > Micromonospora sp. NPDC047753. Next base: position 735 of record NZ_JBEYSL010000751.1, read on the forward strand.
GGCTCGTCGATCATGCCGCAGAAGAAGAACGCGGACATCGCCGAGCTGGCCCGGGGCAAGTCCGGGCGTCTGGTCGGCGGCCTGATGACAGTGCTCACCATGCTCAAGGGCCTGCCGATGACCTATGACCGGGACATGCAGGAGGACAAGGAGCCGGCCTTCGACGCGGTCGACACCCTGGAGCTGCTGCTTCCGGCCCTGGCGGGAATGATCTCCACGATGACGGTCCGGGTGGACCGCCTCGTCGCCGCCGCCCCGGTCGGCTTCTCCCTCGCCACCGAGGTCGCCGACTGGCTGGTCCGACGCAACGTGCCGTTCCGCGACGCGCACGAGATCACCGGCCAGTTGGTGGCGCTCTGCGCTGCTCGGGAGTGCGAGCTCAACGACGTCTCCGACGAGGACCTGGCCGCGATCAGCGGGCACCTCGACCCGTCGGTGCGCGACGTGCTCTCGGTCCGTTCGGCTCTCGCGGCCCGGACCACCCCCGGTTCCACCGGCCCCGGCCCGGTCGCCGACCAGCTCGCCGCCGCGGCGGATCGGCTGGCAGGGTGGCGGGAGTGGGCCACCGAGCGGGTCGTTCCGCGCTGAGCCGTGCCGTGGCGTCGGCGCCTGCCGCCGGCGCCGCGGCGGTTCAGGCCGTCGGGCGCTCCCGCTTGGGGAGCTTGGCCACCACCATGTCGTACGACGAGTCGACAGCCTCGGTCAGCTCGTCGTCGTCGATCCCGCCGTTGAGGCACAGAGTGTTCCATCCGGACCGGCCGATGTAGGCCATCACGCTGGCGTCGTCGGGGTGCCGGTGCAGCCACTCGTCGGCCACCTCCCGGGTCGCCCCGCACTTGATGCCGACCGTGGGCTTGCCGCTGTCGCTGCCGAGGAACGCGAAGATCCGGCTGCCCACCTTCACCACCTCGTCGCCCTCCCACGGCTGGTCCAGCCACGCTCCCGGCTTGGCCAGGCAGTACGCCAGCATCTCCGCGCGCTCCATGGGTGCCTCCTCGTCGTGCGCACAGTGTGCCCGCCCGACTGCTGTCGCACACGCGCCGTGCCGGTCCGACGGGCGCGGTCGTCAGGAGGTCTGGTCGGCCGAGCGGGCGGCGACCCGCTCGTAGCGCTGCCGGGCCGCCTGCGCGCTGCCCAACCCCAGCCCGTACGCGATCGCCTGCCAGGTCAGCCCCCGGTCGCGGGCCAGCGTCAGCAGGCCGGCCTCCAGGGCGTCCAGTTCGGCGCGGACGTGGGGCAGCAGGGTCAGAGCGGCGGTCAGGTCGGCGGCGTCGATCGGCTCCTCAGCGGGTTCGCGTTCGGCCCCGCCGGCGGCCAGCGCGGTGACCAGGGCGACCGCCTCCCACGGGTCGAGCACGTACGGGTGGGCCCACCGGCCCCGCCGGGTGTCGGTGCCGGCGTGCCGCTCGCTGATCCGCTGTAACGCCTCGTGGGTGCGGTGGGCGCGGGCCCGGCCCGGGTCCGGCGCGGTGAAGATGTCCTCGGTCGTCATACCCCGAGCACATCGTATGAACACTCGATTGTCAACAGATTGTTGAAGCCTGGC
>NZ_JBEYSL010000752.1:0-2270 GCF_040642735.1 Micromonospora sp. NPDC047753
GGCCCGGGACCAGCCCTCGTCGGCCGCCGTACGCCATGCTGCCGGGTCGGGGGCGGGCGCGGGCCTCCACCCGTACGCGCGGATCAGGCCCTCGGCCACCAGGTCCTCGCAGGTCCCGATCAGCGCCTGCGCCCTCGGCACCGACAGATCGGCCAGGTGCAGCTGATAGAGGTCGATCCGGTCGGTGCCCAGCCGGCGCAGTGAGGCGGTCACGGCACTGCGCAGGTACCCGGGCGACGCGTCCTCGCCGGTGGCCTGCCGAGCGGCCTCGTCGAAGGTGTAACCCCACTTGGTGGCGATCACGGCGTCGTCGCGGCGACCGGCGAGCGCGCGGCCGAGCACCCGCTCACCGTGCCCGGCCCCGTACGTGTCGGCGGTGTCGAAGAGGGTGATGCCCAGTTCGAGTGCCCGGCGTACCGCCCGCACCGACTCATCGTCGTCGACAGCGCCCCAGCCCAGTGGCTGGGTGCCCTCCGCCCAGGGCCCGCCGATCGCCCAGCACCCCATGCCGAGGGCGCTGACCTCGATGCCGCTGCGCCCCAACACCCGTGTCGTGACTACCATCGGCCGATCGTGCCACCTTCGGCGGACCGGGGCGTAGCAGATCGGCGGGCGGACACGCGGGCGCACGGGGACGGTCACGGTGCGGCATGATCAACGTGTACGACGGCTCGGGGTCGACATCGGCGCAGTGATCATCCGCGGCGCGGCCGGCGGCGACGGTCAGGACGGCCAGGCGCGGGCGAACAGGTCCCGGGTGTCGCCGAGCAGCTGCGGCAGGACCTTGGTGCGGCCGATCACCGGCATGAAGTTCGCGTCGCCGCCCCAGCGCGGCACCACGTGCTGGTGCAGGTGAGCGGCGATGCCGGCGCCGGCCACCCCGCCCTGGTTCATGCCCAGGTTGAAGCCGTGGGCGTTGCTGACCTTGCGGATCACCCGCATCGCGGTCTGGGTGTACGACGCCAGCTCGGTGGTCTCCGGCACGTCCAGGTCCGTGTAGTCGGCGACGTGACGGTAGGGGCAGACCAGCAGGTGCCCCGGGTTGTACGGGTAGAGGTTGAGCACCACGAACACGTGCTCACCCCGGGCCACCACCAGGCTCTCCCCCGGCGGCAGCTTCGGCCCCCGGCAGAAGGGACAGCCGGTGGGCTTCTCGTAGCCCTCGGCCGGGCGGTCCTCGCCGGAGATGTAGGTCATGCGGTGCGGCGTCCAGAGCCGCTCCAGACCGTCCGCCATGCCGTCGCTGTCCGTGTGCCGTTCCACCCCTGTCACGAGCCGATCCTACGGAGCCCCGCAGGCATGCCGCGACACCCGCCGTAGGGAAACCCGGCATTGCAAGTTCTTGACGGATCAAGGCGAAGGCATGAAACTTCCATCCATCCACGTACTTCCATGAATTAATGGAGGGCTACATGTACCGACGGCTCGGCAGATTCCTCGCGGCACTGGCGATGACCGCCGCCACCACAGTGGCCGGCGTCACCCTCACTGCCGGCGCGGTCCAGGCGGACGGCTGCTACACCTGGACACGCACCCTGTCCCAGGGGGCGTCCGGCGAGGATGTCCGGCAACTCCAGATCCGGGTCGCCGGCTACCCCGGCTACGGCGCGGTGCTCACCCTCGACGGCGCGTACGGCCCGGCCACCCGATCGGCGGTGATCCGCTTCCAGCAGGCGTACGGGCTGCCCGCCGACGGCATCGCCGGCCCCCAGACGTTCAACCGGCTCTACGCCCTCCAGGACGACGACTGCACCCCGGCCAACTTCAGCTACCCCGAGCTGAACAAGTGCAACAGCGACTGGTCCGGCGGTGCGGTCTCGGCGAGCACCGCCCGGTTCAACGCGCTCGTCTCGATGTGGAAACTCCAGGCCATGCGGCACGCCCTCGGCGACGTGGCCATCGCGATCAGCAGCAGCTTCCGCAGCTACGCCTGCAACAGCGCCGTCGGCGGAGCGTCGAACAGCCGACACCTGTACGGCGACGGGGTGGACCTGGTCGGCTCCCCGTCGTTCTGCCGATTGGCGCAGCAGGCCCGCAACCACGGCTTCGGGCAGATCCTCGGCCCCGGCTATCCCGATCACAACGACCACACCCACGTGGCGGCGGTCGGAGGCTGGTCAGCGCCGAACTGCGGCATCTGACACCCCACGCCGACCTCCCGGCGTCGGTCCCACCCGCGCCAACCTCCCGCGCCGGTCCCTCCCGCGCCGGCTTCCCGGCGAAGATCGCGCCCGAACATGGAAGTAGTGGCCTCCCGCACCGGGGAGGCC
>NZ_JBEYSL010000753.1:0-2261 GCF_040642735.1 Micromonospora sp. NPDC047753
ACGACGAGACCCTCGGTCGCGTCGAAGGAGACGGAACCGGTCTCGCCCGGCTTGACGACCAGCGTCTTCACCTCGCCCTTGTTCGGGGTCAGGGTCCAACCGTTCCACGACCCCACCGGCAGCCGCAGCGTGGCGGTGCCGCTCTCGGGCAGGTCCACGGCGGTGAAGAGGGTGTCGGCGGTGAGGATGACCTTGCCGACGAGCGGCTTGCCGTCGCGGTCCCTGGCAACCAGCGTCAGGTTCTGCCGCTGACCCTCCTTGCCGGCGCCGATCAGGGTGCGCCCGCGCACCGCACCGGTCTCGTCGGTGGCGACGATCAGGCCGCTGACCTGCTTCTCCACCGGCAGCTTGTCATACGCGGCGGTCACCGTAACGGTGGCGGTGCCGCCCGCGGGCACTGTCACCCGGTCGGCGGAGAGCGCGAACAGCCCGGCCGGCGCGGTGGCCGCGTCGAGGGCCAGCCTGAGGTCGACCGACGCACTGCCGAGGTTGGTGTAGGTGACCGTACGGTCGACGGTCGCGCCCGGCTGCTGCGGCCACGCCTGGAAACCGGAGTAGGCACTCGGGGTGGCGAAGACTGTGGCGTGCGCGGCGGCGACCGCGTCGACCCGGCCGGCACCCGCCTGGTACGGGGTGTAATCGGGGGTGGCCTTCACCGTGCTGACCAGCGCTTCCTTGATCCGCTGACCGGTCCAGTCCGGGTGCGCGGCGGCGACCAGCGCGGCCGTGCCGGCCACGTGCGGGGTGGCCATCGACGTGCCGCTCATCAGCGTGTAGTCGCCGGAGCCGCCCCGCACGAGGTGCGAGCGGGCCGCCAGGATGTCCACGCCGGGGGCGGTGATCTCGGGCTTGAGCCCGCCGTCGCCGGCGCGTGGCCCCTGGCTGGAGAAGTCGGCGAGGTGGTCGGTGTTGTCCACGGCGCCCACTGTGAGCGCGGAGTTGGCGGCACCCGGGCTGCCGATGCTGGCCGGGCCGCTGTTGCCGGCGGCGATCACGAAGAGGGCGCCGGTCTCGGCGCTGAGTCGGTCGACCGCCTGGCTCATCGGGTCGCTGCCGTCGGTGGCCTCACCGCCGAGGCTCATGCTGACCACGCGGGCCTTCTGCTCACGGGCCGCCCACTCCATGCCGGCGATGATCCACGAGTCCTGTCCGCTGCCCTCGCTGTTGAGCACCTTGCCGATGTGCAGCCGGGCACCCGGGGCGACGCCCCGCTCGGCGCCACCGGATGCGGCGCCGGTGCCGGCGATCGTCGAGGCGACGTGCGTGCCGTGGCCCTTGTAGTCGAGGATGTCAGGCTCGCTCGGCACGAAGCTGCTGGACTCGGCGATCTGACCGACGAGATCCGGATGTTCGGCGTCCGCACCCGAGTCGAGCACCGCGACGTCGACACCGGTCGCGGTGTTGCCCTCGGCCCACACTTTGGGCGCGCCGATCTGCGCGGTGGACTCGGCCAGGTCCGCGTGCACCCGACCGTCCAACCAGACCTTGGCGATGCCGTTCGCCAGGGTCGGGGCGTCACCCGTACGCCGGGTCGAACCGGCGGTCAGCGCGGTCCAGAACCGGTCGGCGGTGGCGCGCTGGCGGGTCAGCGCCGCGCCCTGCACGCTGTCCAACTGGCGGACCAGCGTGGCGCCGTCGACTGTGGGGCGGGTGCGGTTGCGGGCCGCCGCGTCGGTCATCGTGACGATCAACGGAAGCGCGTCGGTGTGCGCGTCGTCGTACCCGTCGGCGATGAGGTCGGTGACGTTGAACAGTTGCCGGTCCAGCACGCCACTCGTCACATAGGACAGCGCGGCGTCCGGGTAGACGTAGGTGTCGCCGTCGCGCACGGTGCGGTGGAAACTCGGGGTGCTGCCGTCCGGCCGGCGCACTGTCGACACCGTGCTGCCGTCCGCCGCGGTGGTGACGGTGACCGTGTCACCGGTGATCAGGGTGACGGTGGACGCGCGGCCGGCGGCGGCCGGGGGTATGCCCGCCGGGCGGTCGGGGTTGTTCGGCGGGGCGGCGGCCGCTCCCGCGCCGGGTGGGGTGAACCCGGCCGCCAGGGTGAGGGCGGCGCCGAGGGCGATCAGCCCGGATCGGCGGCGCCGGTGAGACAGAGCCACGATGACCTCTTTGTGTCGAGAAGTGGTACGCACCACAGCATCGACGCAACGCCCACCCCCACCGCGCCCCCAACCCCGACGCACTTACGCCATGGCGAGTCGCCGGTTGGTCTCGATGGCCGCCAGCATCCGCCGGTCGTGAGTGACCAGCAGCAG
>NZ_JBEYSL010000754.1:0-2260 GCF_040642735.1 Micromonospora sp. NPDC047753
CGGCGCGACGCTCACCGAGATGTCGGTCAGGATCTGGCGACCGCTCCGGACGCTCTGGCCCAGCCCCTGAGCGGCGATGCCGACACCGGCACGTGGGGGAGACGTGGTCTGCTCGGTCGTCATGTCGAGTGCTCGATCCGGTCGGGAGTGGTCCGCCTGAAAATCGTGCCTCGTCGATGTTACTGAGCGGCCGCGCAGTGCGCCCGGAGTGGACGGTCAGCGACAGTTGTCCGTTCAGCCGGTGGTGGTCCGTGCCTGTGCCGGCACCTGGAGGAGGTCGAGGCAGTTGCGCCACAACGTTTCCAGCTGGGTCGGATCGTTGAGCAGCTTCGCGAGCAGGACCCGCCCCTCGATCTGCGCGACTATCGATCGGGCGGCCTCCCGGCTGTCGACCGACGGGCCCGCCAGGCCGCGCTCCTTGGCCTCGGCGACGACCTGCTCGATGAGGCCGATCTGCTCCTGCACGTCGACGGCGGGCAGAACACAGGTCACTGATGCCACCACCGAGCAGGGTGGGTCACGGGCGCAGTCATCGAGCCCGAGCGGATGCGTTCGACGGGCTGAGGCGGTGAGGTGTCTCGGCGGCGCCGCCGGTGCCTCGGCCGGCTCGGCTAGGCGGCGGGTACCGCGGCGAAGAACCGCCGCAGCGCGTCGGCGACCAGGGTGGGTGCCGTCATGGTCACGAAGTGCGACTGACCCGGCCAGACGACGTAACGGGCCGCCGGAATCGCCCGCGCGAGGGCGTTCATGGTGGTGGGCATCGGCTCCCAGGTGTCCGCGCCGGCCAGCAGGAGAGTCGGCACGGCGATCGAGGACCACCGGGTGATGTCGGTGCTGTCCTGCGCGAGCGCCTCCAGATCGTGCAGCCAGCCGACCGCGGAGCGGCGCGCCTCGACCGGGTCGGGCACCCGATCTTCCGCGCCGGCGGCCATCGCGGCGACGATCTCGGCCGGAACCCGCGTCACATCGTTCAGGGCCGCTGCCATCGCGGCGGCGTCGTCGCGCTCGAAGGCGGCACGGTACCGGTCGAGCAGCGGCACGACCTGCGCTCCGGCCGCGAAGAGCGGCGGCTCGAAGATCGCCAGGGAGCGTACGTCGCGCGGATCGACCAAGGTGGTGTGCAACGCCAGGGTCGCTCCGTAGGACGCGCCGACGAAATGGACCGGTCGGCCCGAGGATCGCCGGGCGGCCTCGATGACGGCGAGCAGGTCGGCGGTCTCGTCCCGGAAGGACTTGGTGCCGGCCGGGACGTCGCTGGGACCGTATCCGCGCCGGGCCGGCAGCCACACCTCGTGGTCCTGGGTCAGGTGCTCCGCGACGGTGGCCCAGGAGTGCAGCCCGCCACCCGAGCCGTGCACCAGGACGACGGGGTCTCCGACGCCCAGTCGTCGTACCACCAGGTGGGTTCCGTCGGCCGACTCGACCGACTGATCGCGGCTGCTCACTGCTGCTCCTGTTTCTGGGTCGGCCAGTTGCTCAACGTGGTGTGCACCGCGTCGAGGATCGACTGCCACGACGCGTCGACAGCGCGGGGATGCCCGAAACCGTCGACCGTTTCGAGGCTCACGAAGCCGTGGAAGGTGCTGCGGACGAATCGGATGGCGTCGGTCAGGGCCGGCTCGTCGAGCCCGTACCCGCGCAGCATCGCGTAACTCAGCTCGATCAGACGTAGGTGCCCGGCCGACCGGGTGCCGACCTCGGGCGGCAGTTGGAGCTGGGTCGCCGCGTACTGCCCCGGATGGGTGACGGCGAACGCGCGCCAGGCGTCGGCGAATCCGACCAGGGCCTGGCGGCCCGCCCGCCCCGCCACCGCGATCGCCAGCGCGTCGGCGAAGGTGGCCGCCGCCCGGACCGCGACGTGCTCGATCAACGCGTCCCGGCTGCGGACGTGCACGTACAGGGCCGCGTCCGAGACGCCGAAGTGCCGGGCGACGGCGGCGACGGTCAACCGGGACAGGCCGACCGAATCCGCCAGTTCGGCGGCGGCGGCCGAGACGCGCGCGTTGGTCAGACCCTGCCGTGGCATACCGGACCTTTGCTTCGCTAGGAAATAACTTAGGGCCCCTAAGATAGCACCGCGGTCGGCTGCTGGGTCGGGCAGGCATGAACTGCCCAGTCGGGGGAAGACCGGCCGTTCCACCGCCGAACAGGAGAGCCGGGATGAGAGCCGTCGTCTACACGGACGTCCGGACGGTCGCGGTGCGGGAGGTGCCCGACGCGACGCTGGAGGCGGAGACCGACGCGCTCGTCCGGATCACCT
>NZ_JBEYSL010000755.1:0-2256 GCF_040642735.1 Micromonospora sp. NPDC047753
GCCAACTCGGCCAACCGGGCCGTCGCGGTGTCTGCGGGAAGCTCCGCCCGGGCCAGCCCGGCGGCGGCCACGATCGCCTCCTGACCGGCGTACTGCTCCAGGCAGCCCTGCCCGCCGCAGCGGCACGGACGGCCCTCGGGGTGCACGGGAAGGTGCCCGATCTCGCCGCTCCACCCGCGTACGCCGCGAAACAGCGCGCCGTCCAGCACGATGCCGGCACCGATGCCCACCTCGCCGGAGATGTGCAGGAAGCTGGATGTGCCGGTGGGCTGCGAGTGCAGCTCGCCGAGCGCCGCGAGGTTGGCCTCGTTGTCCACCACCAGTGCGGGGATGCCGGGCACCTGCTCGATCAGCGGAGGGTGTTCGGCGAGCAGCGCCGGCACCGGCACGTCATGCCAGCCGAGGTTCGGCGCGAGCCGGACCAGCCCGGCGTCGTCCACCAGGCCGGGCACCGCCAGGGCGGCCCCGACCAGGGTGAGGCCGCGCCGGGCGGCGTCCTCGCGGGCTGCCCCGGCCATCTCGACAAGGCGGGCCAGGGCGTCGGCGGGGGCGACCGGGCGCAGGTCGGCCCGGTGCACGGTGCGGTGCCGGACCTGGCCGGCGAGGTCCACCACGCAGACCGCCAGGTAGTCCACGTTGACCTCCAGCCCGAGCCCGGCCGGCCCCTGATCGGCCAGGACCAGTCCGCGCGCCGGGCGGCCGGCACCCGAGCGGGGCGCGGGGTCGGACTCACTGACCAGCTGGCCGGCGAGCAGGTCCTCGACCACCGCGGACACGGTGGCTCTGGTCAGGCCGGTGGCGGTCGCCAGGTCGGCCCGGGAGGGAGGTCGGTCGGCCGCGGCGATCCGGCCGAGGACCAGGGCGAGGTTGAGCTCGCGCAGGCTGCCCTGACGGACAGCGCCGGCCGGGGCGTGGGTGAGGCTCACCCCTTGACAGTGCCATAGGGTGGGCAAATAATTCAATCGCTGAACAAATAGCGGACAACACCACCCCGGAGGTTGCTCATGGCACCCCGTCCCACCCCCGCCGACAAGTTCTCCTTCGGGCTCTGGACCGTGGGCTGGCAGGCCCGCGACCCGTTCGGTGACGCCACCCGTCCCGAGCTCGACGCGGTCGAGGCAGTGCACCGGCTCGCCGAGCTGGGCGCGTACGGCATCACCTTCCACGACGACGACCTCATCCCGTTCGGCGTCGACGCGGCCACCCGGGACCAGCACATCGCCCGGTTCCGCAAGGCCCTCGACGAGACCGGCCTGGTGGTGCCGATGGTCACCACCAACCTCTTCACCCACCCGATCTTCAAGGACGGCGGCTTCACCAGCAACGACCGCGACGTCCGCCGGTACGCGCTGCGCAAGGTGCTGCGTCAGGTCGACCTGGCCGCCGAGCTGGGTGCCAGCACGTTCGTCATGTGGGGTGGCCGCGAGGGCTCCGAGTACGACCTCGCCAAGGACGTCCAGGCCGCCCTGGACCGCTACCGCGAGGCCGTCAACCTGCTCACCCAGTACTCCATCGACAAGGGCTACAACCTGCGGTTCGCCCTGGAGCCCAAGCCCAACGAGCCGCGCGGCGACATCCTGCTGCCCACCATCGGGCACGCGCTCGGCTTCATCTCGCAGTTGGAGCACTCCGAGCTGGTCGGCCTCAACCCGGAGGTCGGCCACGAGCAGATGGCCGGGCTCAACTACGCCCACGGCATCGCCCAGGCGCTCTGGCAGGGCAAGCTGTTCCACCTGGACCTCAACGGCCAGCGCGGCATCAAGTACGACCAGGACCTGGTCTTCGGCCACGGTGACCTGATGAACGCGTTCGCCCTGGTGGACCTCCTGGAGAACGGCGGCCCCAACGGCGGTCCGGCCTACGACGGCCCCCGGCACTTCGACTACAAGCCGTCCCGCACCGAGGACATGGACGGCGTGTGGGCCTCCGCGGCGGCCAACATGAGCACCTACCTGCTGCTCAAGGAGCGCGCAGCGGCGTTCCGCGCCGACCCCGAGGTGGTCGAGGCGCTCGCCGCCAGCAAGGTCGGCGAGCTGAGCACGCCGACGCTCGGCGACGGCGAGGGCTACGAGGAGCTCCTTGCCGACCGGTCCGCGTTCGAGGACGTCGACGTCGACGCGGTGGCCGCCCGGGGCTTCGCCTTCGTCCGGCTCAACCAGCTCGCCGTCGAGCACCTGCTCGGCGCCCGCTGAGGCCCCGCCATGCCGTTGGTCGCAGGCGTCGACTCGTCCACCCAGTCCTGCAAGGTGGTGATCC
>NZ_JBEYSL010000756.1:0-2248 GCF_040642735.1 Micromonospora sp. NPDC047753
ACGACGCCGGCGCGCTGGATACCAGCAAGCTCAACTCCGAGGAGTTGAAACAGGCATTCGACGAGGTGCCGGAGTGTCGCTGAGCGGGCTCGGTGACACCGGGAAGGCACAGCCGCCCCCGGCGCTGTTCCCCGCGCCCGAGTCCGACACGCCCACTCCCGGGCGACGCCGTGGCGGCGCGCCGCAGGACCGCCCGTCGCCGGGCGGCCCGGTTCGGAACGGCCCGCCCCAGACGGACGACGCGGGCCGGCAACTTGTCTTCTTCGGCGCGGATGCGGCCGAACCGACCGTCGCCGACCTGGCCGGGCTGCTCGCCGGGCCGGCCGAGGTGGTCCGGATGGGCGGCACCGCCCGGCTCTCGGTGCAGGTGGACGCCGCCTGGCGGGTGCACGTGCTCGTCGCCGAGCTGGCGTCGAGGGGGCTGGCGGCGAGCTGGGAGCCGACCGAGGGCGCGCGACACGCCGTTCGTACGTCGTACACCCGGATCTTGAAGCCGCTGGCGGCCGCCTGGCTGCACGGTACGACGAAGCGTCCGCCGGCCGCGTTCCACCTGACCGGTCGGCGGTTGCGGCTGTGGCTGGCCGCCGCCGGGACGCCGGAGCCTCCGGACTGCTTCCTGTTGCGGCTGGGCGTCGACGACCAGGAGTGTTGGGAGCCGATCGGCGTGGCGCTCGCCTCGGCGGGGCTGGCCGGGGCGCTGCTCGGCCCGGGTGAGGGCGGCCCGGCGTACCGGATCACCGGCCGCCGCCGGTTGGCGCGGCTCGCCGAACTGGTCGGCGGGCCGCCGCCCGCCACACCACCCGAAGCCTGGCCAACCTGATCCACCCCTCATCGTGTCGATCATGGAGTTGTGGTGGGGGATGTATTGCTCGTCCGGGGCTAAAACGCCCACCATAAGTCCATGATCGACCCGGTTGGGCGGCGGCTTGAGACGGTGTGGCCGGGTGTCTGGTGCCGGACAGACGGCGGGTCGATCCAGGCGGAAAACGGGCGGGTCGTGGGCCCGCCATCGTCACAGTGACCCGCTTCGAGCCCTACCCACGGTGTACGGTGGCGCCGTCCGGCAGTGCCGAGCGTGGCGGAGTGGCGTCGACAGCCGCGTCGAAGCGGATTGCGGCCCGCGAAACCCGAAACGCGGGCGGCGCGTTACGTTGGACATCCGGACCGCCGGTGCGACGGCGGGGTCGAAAGCGGTCGCTGTCCGGGCGCCGGCAGGCCACGAGCAGGAGTGAGGTCGGGGAGAGACGTGCCGAGCAACGCTGGAACCACCCGTCTGGTCATCGTCGAGTCACCGGCGAAGGCCAAGACGATCTCGGGCTACCTCGGCCCGGGGTACGTCGTGGAGGCCAGCTTCGGTCACGTCCGCGACCTGCCACGCAACGCCGCCGACGTGCCGGCCAAGCACAAGAAGGAGCCCTGGGCCCGGCTCGGGGTGGACGTCGACAACGGCTTCCAGGCGCTCTACGTCGTCTCCGCCGACCGTAAGCAGCAGATCAGCAAGCTGGTGAAGCTGGCAAAGGAAGTCGACGAGATCTTCCTGGCGACGGATGAGGACCGTGAGGGCGAGGCCATCGCCTGGCACCTGGTCGAGACGCTCAAGCCCAAGGTCCCGGTCAAGCGGATGGTCTTCCACGAGATCACCAAGCCGGCGATCCAGGCGGCGGTGGCCAACCCGCGGGAGATCGACCGCGATCTGGTGGACGCCCAGGAGGCGCGCCGGATCCTCGACCGCCTGTACGGCTACGAGGTCTCCCCGGTGCTGTGGAAGAAGGTCATGCCACGGCTCTCGGCGGGCCGGGTGCAGTCCGTGGCGACCCGCATCGTGGTCGAGCGGGAGCGGCAGCGGATGGCCTTCCGCACCGCCGAATACTGGGACATCCTGGCCAGCCTCGCGGTGGCCGACGCCGGTGAGGGCCCGCGTGCCTTCAACGCCACCCTGATCGCTCTCAACGGCGACCGGATCGCCACCGGTAAGGACTTCGAGCCGACCACCGGTCGCGTCCGGGCCGGCGCTGGCGTCGTGCACCTCGACGAGGGCGGCGCCCGGGGTCTAGCGGCCCGACTGGAGGGGCGGCCGTTCACCGTCACCCGGGTGGAGGAGAAGCCCTACCGCCGTCGCCCGTACGCGCCGTTCATCACCTCGACCCTCCAGCAGGAGGCGGCCCGCAAGCTGCGCCTGTCCTCGCAGCAGACGATGCGTACCGCGCAGCGCCTGTACGAGAACGGCTACATCACCTATATGCGTACC
>NZ_JBEYSL010000757.1:0-2247 GCF_040642735.1 Micromonospora sp. NPDC047753
TGCCGCTCAGCGCGACGGTCAGCTGGCTGATCTTCGTGGCCGCCGCGGTGCGCGTGTCCAGCGCGTAGACCCGCGCCGTGGTTATGGCCTCAGGTTGGCAAGCGCTGCGCCGGTCTGTGGGTCACAGGGGTATGAGAGGTGTTGGTGCACCATTACCCACGTCTCGCCGGCACGGCGGAAGACTCGTGTTCCGCGCGACCACGTCTCTGTCGATTCCCCTTCCGGGCCGTCGAATCGTATCCGGTTGAGGCCCCACGCGACGGCGAGGCTGCCTTCAGCGAGGACGGCGAGGTCGGGGATATGCCAGGACACCTCACCGGTTCCCGTGTTGAGGCCGCGTTCGCATACCTCCCGGACCTGCGACAGGCCGTTGTATTGCAGTGGTGCGATGTGCTCGTAGGAAATCACCTCGTCGGCGATGCCGGCCATCAGCCCGTCGAGGTCCCCTGCCGCGGTGCTCGCGAACCAGCGTCGATGCAGAGACTTGATTTCCTGCTCTGTTGCCGTGCTGTCGGAGTCGTGTGCCAAAGGGAACGAGTGGTGTTCATGGCTGACGATCCAGTGGTCGGCGTCCTTGCGAAGCCCGAGAGTGATCCGGAGCCGGTGATCGGGTCGTTCGGCGAGGTCGGCCGGCGTGCCACACCGCAGAAGCAGATGCGCGAAGGCCACGTCCGTGCCGTTGGTCACCTCCAAATGGTCGATGTCAAAGACGGCGCCGTCGGCGATCCACTTGAAGAACGGTAGCCAACTGTCGCGATATGCCTGGATGCCTCGGACTCCGTCCTGTGGCGGCGGCACGTCGAACATGACGATGTCGTCGGCGTGGTCCATCAGTACACCATGCAAGTCCTGGGCACGGATCGCGGCCGCCCACCGCTCGATCAGCTCGGTGATGACTTCCCTGTCGTCCCGGTACTGCTGCACAACCATGTGTGCCTCCTTTCACCGGTACAACCCGGCGAAGGCAGCGAATTCATCGCGGTTGAGCAAAGATGTTGCGTGTCAGGCCGGCAGGCTGGGTGGCAGGCCGTGCGCGGCGAAGTCGGCTTCGAGGAAAGAGACGACTTCCGCAATACCGTCTCGACGCAGCGTCAGGACGTCCAGGCCGCCCGGACGGTACGCGGCGGCGGCGCTGTCCCAGCGATACGTGCCAAACGCCAGCTGACCGTTGGCCTCGGTGGTCACGAACCGCCAGCCACAAGCCAGCGGGCCGCTGAGCAAGAAATCGCGGATCTCCTGCCGGCCCACGAACCAGGTCGGCACCGGCGGCATGGAGTAACGGGCGTCGTTGGTCAGCATCGAAACGATGGTGTCGATGTCGGCCGCCTCCCACGCCTGTGCGTACCGTCGGGCCAGTTCGAGAACCGCGGCCTCGCCCATTTGACGGGTGGTCACCCGCTGCGTCGCGGCGGGCAGCGCCGGATCGAGAGCGGCACGAGCACGCTGCAACCCGCTGTTGACGGCAGCCACAGTAGTATCGAGCTGGTCAGCAACCTCACGAGAGGTGAAGCCCAACACCTCCCGTAACAGGAGCACAGCACGCTGCGTACCGGTCAACCGCTGCACCGCGGCAACGAAGGCAAGCTCGATGCTCTCCCTCGCGACCAAGCGCTGTCCCGGATCTAGGCGATCGGCTGGGTAAGGCTCGAGCCAGTCAATCTGGGCGTCGCTCCCCACCGAGCGGTCGAGGTCAACCGGTAATGCCCGACGCCCCCGCTGGTCGAGAATCGACAGACACCGGTTGGTGGCTATCCGGTACAGCCAAGGCCGTACCGATCCACGAAACTCAAATCGGCCGAACGCCCGCCATGCCCGGACCAGCGTATCCTGCAGGGCATCGTCGGCGTCATGGACGGATCCCAGCATCCGATAGCAGTACGCGTGCAGCTCCCTCTGCAACGGGCCGACCAGAACGGCGAACGCGTCCGAATCTCCGCTTTGTGTCGCTGACACCAAGGCGGCGTCGATGCTGGAATCCACGGACCGATCGTCGCACAGCCGTCCACCGAGCATGCGCCAGGAGAATCTACCCGGCATCCGGCCGGCACCTCGCTGATGCGCTGCCGAACATCGAAAGGTAATAGCCCTCATGCCAGCCCGGGCGGCCCCGGTGCCGCGACCACCGGGAGCACTCTCCGCCCACCAGGGCTGGCAGCTGATCAACATGACTGGGCACCCAGAAGCGATCGCCCGTGAGCTGGAGCTGTGCTACACCCCAATCGCCCTGGTGACCGACCTTGACGCCGG
>NZ_JBEYSL010000758.1:0-2241 GCF_040642735.1 Micromonospora sp. NPDC047753
GGCCTGACCGAGCTGCCCCGGAGGTTGGCGGCGGCACACGACGCCTCGCCGTACCTGTTCGAGCCGCAGGCCGTGGTCCGGGCCGCCTCGGCCGCCGAGGTGGGGGCGCTGATGGCCGGCGCCCGCGAGGCCGGCGTGCCGCTGACCCTGCGCGGCGGCGGTACCAGCCTGGCCGGGCAGGCCGGCGGCGCGGGCGTGCTGGTCGACGTCCGTACCGACTGGCGTCACGCCGAGGTCCTCGACGACGGCCGCCGCATCCGGCTCCAGCCGGGCCTGACGATCCGGCAGGCCAACGCCCGGTTGGCCCGCTACCGACGCCGACTCGGCCCGGATCCGGCCAGCGAGGCCGCCTGCACTGTGGGCGGCATGGTGGCCAACAATTCCAGCGGGATGACCTGCGGCACCACCGACAACGCGTACCGCACCATGGAGTCGCTGCGCTTCGTGCTCCCGTCCGGCACCGTCGTCGACTCCGGCGTCCGCGACGCCGACGACCGGCTGCGGGCCGACGAGCCCGAGCTGCACGCCGGGCTGCTGCGCCTGCGCGACCGGGTGCGCTCGACGCCGGGGTCGCGCGCCACCATCGAGCGGCTGTTCGCCATGAAGAACACCATGGGGTACGGGCTGAACTCCCTGCTCGACCACAGCACCCCGGTCGAGATGCTCGCCCACCTGATGATCGGCAGCGAGGGCACGCTCGGCTTCGTGGCCGAGGCCGTTTTCCGTACCGTCGAGATCCACGGCCACGCCGCCACCGGCCTGCTGATCCTGCCCGGTCTCACCGACGCCACCGACGCGCTGCCGGCGCTGCTCGCCGCCGGAGCCCGTACCGCCGAGCTGCTCGACGCGGCCGCGCTGCGGGTCAGCCAGCGCGACCCGGGTGCCAGCACGGCCCTGCGCGGGCTGACGGTCACCGGGCACGCCGCGCTGCTGGTGGAGTTCGCCGAGGACAGCGCGGAGCAGTTGGCCGCGACGTTGGCTGACGCCCGGCCCGTACTCGACCGGCTGCCGGCCGTCACCGGCACCGAGCTGACCCGCGACCCACGCGAACGGGCCAACCTCTGGCACCTGCGCAAGGGCCTCTACACCGCCGTCGCCGGGGCCCGCCCGCCCGGCACCACGGCCCTGCTGGAGGACGTCGCGGTGCCGATGCCACGCCTGACCGGCACGTGCGACGGGCTGATCCGCCTGTTCGACAGGCACGGCTACCCGGACGCGGTGATCTTCGGACACGCCCGGGACGGCAACCTGCACTTCATGCTGACCCAGTCCTTCGACACCCCCGCCGAGATCGACCGCTACGCCCGGTTCACCGACGACATGGTGGACCTGGTGCTCGCCGAGGGCGGGACACTCAAGGCGGAGCACGGCACCGGGCGGGCCATGGCGCCCTTCGTCCGCCGGCAGTACGGCGACGAACTGTACGACGTGATGCGTGAACTCAAGCGGTTGTGCGACCCGAGCGGCCTGCTCAACCCCGGTGTACTGCTCAACGACGACCCGACCGTGCACCTGCGGCAGCTCAAGGCCGTCCCGACGGTCGACCCCGACCTGGACGCCTGCGTCGAATGTGGCTACTGCGAGCCGGTCTGCCCCACCGCCGACGTCACCACCACACCCCGGCAGCGCATCGTCCTGCAACGGCAGATCGCCCTCGCCGCCGCCACCGGCGACGAGGAGCGCCGCCGGGAGCTGACCGCCGACTACGAGTACGCCGCGGTGGACAGCTGCGCCGCGGACAGCCTCTGCGTCACCGCCTGCCCGGTCGGCATCGACACCGGGGCGGCGATGAAACGGCTGCGCGCCGAGCGGCACAGCCCTCGCGCCCAGCGCACCGCCCGCACCGCCGCGAAGCACTGGCAGGCTGCCGTGACGGGCGTCCGGGTGGGGCTGACCGCCGCGCACACGGTGCCGACACCGGTCACCCGCGCCGCCACCGGGATGATCCGTGGGCTCGGCGCCTCCGAGCTGGTGCCACTGTGGACCGACGACATGCCGCGTGCCGGCGCGCCCCGCCCCACCCCGCGCAGCGCGCCGGACGCCCAGGCGGTGTTCTTCGCGGCCTGCGTCGGCAGTCTCTTCGCCCCCGAGGACGGCTCGTCCGGCGGGTCGGCGGCGGCGTTCCTGCGCCTCTGCGAACTGGCGGGGGTGCCGCTCGTCGTACCGAGCGGGGTTGGCCGACCTGCTTCCCACGCTGCTGCGCTACGCCGGTGAGGACAAGGCCGACGAGGGCGCGCGGCA
>NZ_JBEYSL010000759.1:0-2229 GCF_040642735.1 Micromonospora sp. NPDC047753
CCGTGCGTCTCGATCGCCCAGTGACCGGTGCCGAACAAGCCGAACCGCAGCACGTGTACCTCCGCTGTTTCCCCGCACCGCGACAACGCCACGGACGTGATCCACGCTAGTCGCCCGGGCGGCCGGAACGGCGGCGGGTTCGACCAATCGAAGCAGCTCACCTTGCATTTCCGGGTCGGTGGTCGAGCTACCCGCCCGGCTGTCGGTGAACAGCGGTCCGCTGGCACCGCCCGCCGCTGTCGGCAGCGTCAGGTCCGATCACCGCCAGACACACCAGGTACGGCGGGGCAGTCTCGACGGCATGCGGAGCTCGGATTCAGCGATCACCAGCGGTGTCGTGGCTTTTGAACACTGGTACGACTTCACCGAGGGCGGCCCGGTGCACCGCGCGCTGCTGCCGTTCCCGTCGACAGCGCCCGCCCCGTTCGAGGTCGCGCGCTGGTCGGTGGCCCCGAACACCGCCAACGACCTGGATGTCCACCGCTCCCGTGAGGTGTGGATCATCGTGTCCGGGACCGGAACCCTGACGTTCGCCGACCAGGCGCGTGTCCTGCGGGCCGGCGACGTCGCGGCGTTCGACAGCAGGGTGCCGCATCAGATCCGGAACGACGGACCGGACCCGCTCCTCGCCGTCTCCGTCTACTGGCTGCAAGCAGGCGACTGACGCCCAGTGGGCACCGGGGGCCGCGGACCCCTCGACGGGCGCGCGTCACACGCGGAGAGGCAGGGCACCCCTTTACTACGACGGTTAGTAGGCTGTGCCGGTGACCGAGGCAACGACCGGGTGGTGCCGGTGACCAGCGTGGGCGCCGATTCGCCGGTGGACGGGATCGTCGCGGCAGTGCCGATCGTGCTGTCGCTGCTCGTGGCGGTGTGGGCGCTGGTGGCTGCGCTACGCCACCGGCCGCCGGACCGGGTGCAGTTCGTCGGTCTGGCCGTACTCGAAGTGGCGTTGCTGGTGTTGAGCGTGCTGGCGCTCGTCGCGGTCGGCGGCGGGGATCGGCCTGGCGAGCCCGGCGCCTTCTTCGGCTACCTGGTCACGCTGGTATGTCTGCCGCCACTGGCCTGGGTGCTGGCCCGGATGGAACCGACCCGCTGGGGCTCGGCGATCGTGTGCGCGGTCTGCCTGGTGGCCCCGGTGGTGGTGGTCCGGTTGCAGCAGACCTGGGAGGTGCTCGGTGGTTGAGACAGGATCGGCTCGGCAGCGCACGAACTCCGGCCCGGGGCGGCTGCTGATCGCCGTCTACCTGCTCTTCGCTATCGCGGCGACGAGTCGGGCAGGTTTGCAGATCGCCACCAAGTTCGACGAGGCGCCGGTGGCGTACCTGCTCTCCGGGGTGGCCGCGCTCATCTACATCGTTGCGGCGGTGGGGTTGGCCCGAGCCGGGCACACCGGTCGTCGGGTCGCGCTGGCGTGCTGCTCGGTGGAGCTGGTCGGGGTGGTCGCGGTCGGCATCCTGAGCCTGGTCGACAAGGATCTCTTCCCGGACGAGACGGTCTGGTCGCAGTTCGGCAGCGGGTACGGCTACATCCCGCTGGTGCTGCCGGTGCTCGGCCTGATCTGGCTCTGGCGCACCCGCCGCGCACCCGCCTGACCCGGCGACGAGGGCGCCGGCTTGTCTGCCGGAGCGCCCTCGTCGGGAGTACGGGTCAGTCCCGTGGGCCGCCCGCGACGTAGATGACCTGGCCGGACACGAAGCCGGCGCCCTCGCTCGCCAGGAACGAGATGGTGTGCGCGACGTCCTCCGGGCGGCCAGGGCGGCGGACCGGGATCTCGGCGGCGGCGTGCTTCTGGAAGTCGTCGAAGTCGACCTTCATCCGGGCGGCGGTGGCCGCTGTCATGTCGGTGACGATGAAGCCGGGTGCGACGGCGTTCACCGTCACCCCGAACGGACCCAGCTCGATGGCGAGCGTCTTGGTGAAGCCCTGCAGACCGGCCTTGGCGGCGGCGTAGTTCGCCTGGCCCCGGTTGCCCAGCGCTGAGGTGCTGGAGAGGTTGACGATCCGCCCCCACTTCCGGTCCACCATGTGCTTCTGGGCGGCCTGGCTGAACAGGAACGCGCCGCGCAGGTGCACCCCCATCACCGTGTCCCAGTCGGCACTGGTCATCTTGAACAGCAGGTTGTCGCGGAGCACACCGGCGTTGTTGACCAACACCGTGGGCGCGCCCAGCTCGGCGGCGACGCGGCTCACCGCCGCCTCGACCTGGTCGCGGTCGGACACGTCGGC
>NZ_JBEYSL010000760.1:0-2226 GCF_040642735.1 Micromonospora sp. NPDC047753
GCGTTTGCGCTCGGACCACGGGTTGCCGTCCGGGTCGGCGGAGGCACGGTTGTAGAGGATGCGCCGGTTCGCCGGCCACGCCCAACCCCACTCGGCGGCCACCCAGTCCTGTTCGTGCCGGGACTTGCGCCGGGCCGCCTGGTTCACCCCGTCCGCGTACACGCCGGTGTAGATCCAACAACCGATCGCGGTGGAGCCGTCCGCGCGGGCCTCCGCGAAACTGGACAGCGGACGGCCGCTGGCCACGTCGTACCCGTTGATCTCGCGCAGCACCGCCTCGGCGCTCGGCTCCGCGTGCGGACCGTGCGTGGGATAGTCCCAGGTGAGGTCGAGCAGCGCACGGTCGCGCGGCAGCGGCGAGTCGGCCAGCCGCTCCCGCAGTTTGCGGCCCAGGTGATAGAAGAACCACAGCTCGGAGCGGGCGTCGCCCGGCGGTTCGACGGCCTTCTCCCGCCACTGCAACAACCGCTGCGTCTGGGTGAACGTGCCCTCCTTCTCCACGTGCGACGCGGCGGGCAGGAAGAACACCTCCGTGCGGCACTCCTGCGGCACGATCTCGCCGGTGGCGACCTCGGGGCCGTTCTGCCAGAACGTCGCGCTCTCGATCATGAACAGGTCGCGGACCACCAACCAGTCGAGGTTGGCCATCCCGAGCCGCTGCGCCCGGCCGTGCGCCGAACCGACCGCCGGGTTCTGCCCGAGCAGGAAGTACCCCTTGATCTTCCCGTCGATCATGTTCAGCACCTGCTGGTACGTGCCGTGATCACCGGTCAGCCGAGGCAGGTAGCCGTAACAGAAGTCGTTCTCCGGCGTCGCCGCGTCACCCCAGTACGCCTTGAGCAGGCTGGCGGCGAACGACCCAGCGTTACCCCAGAACCCCTTCTGCCCCGGATGGCGAATGCTGTCCACCCACTCCTCGAAGCTCGGGTGCTCGGCGTGATGCGGCATCGGCAGATAACCGGGCAGCAGGTTGAACAACGTCGGGATGTCGGTCGAGCCCTGAATGCTGGCGTGCCCGCGCAGGGCCATCACCCCGCCACCCGGGCGGCCCATGTTGCCCAGCAGGAGCTGGATGATCGCGCCGGTGCGGATGTACTGCACACCCACGCTGTGCTGCGTCCAGCCCACGGAGTAGATCAGCATGCCGGTGCGGTCCCGGCCGGAGTTCGTCGTCCACGCCCGCGCCAACTCCAGGAACTGCGCCTGCGAGATGCCGCAGACCCGCTCCACCATCTCCGGGGTGTAACGGGCGAAGTGCCGCTTGAGGATCTGGTAGACGCAGCGCGGGTGCTGCAACGACTCATCGCGGCGGGTCTGGCCGCTCACCTGCGCGCCGTGCGACTCGTGCGTCAACCCCGCCGCGCTGTCCCGCTCCTGCGCCGTGTGCCCACTGCCCGACGAACCCTCGTGCCCCTCGTACTGCCAGCTGTCCTGCACGTAGGCGCCGGTCTCCGGGTCGAAGCCGGAGAAGAAGCCGTCGCCGTCCTCGGTGTCGCTGAACTCCTCGCTGACGATGGTCGCCGCGTTGGTGTACGCGAGCACGTACTCCCGGAAGTCCAACTCGTTGTCCAGGATGTAGCGCACCACCCCACCGAGCAGCGCGATGTCCGTGCCCGCCCGGATCGGCAGGTACTCATCAGCGACCGCACTCGTGCGGGTGAACCGGGGGTCGACGTGGAAGACCTTCGCCCCCCGACGCTTGGCCTCCATCACCCACTGGAAACCCACCGGGTGTGCCTCAGCCATGTTCGAGCCCTGGATGACGATCACGTCAGCGTTGGCGATGTCCTGCTGGAAATCCGTCGCACCGCCGCGACCGAAGCTGGCCCCCAGACCGGGGACGGTGGCGGAGTGTCAAATACGGGCCTGGTTCTCGATCTGCAGCGCCCCCATCGCGGTGAACAACTTCTTGATGAGGTAGTTCTCCTCGTTGTCCAACGTCGCCCCACCGAGACTGGAGATGCCCAGCGTCCGGTTGAGCGGCCGGCCCTCAGCGTCGACGTCCTCCCAGGTCTCCTCGCGGGCGGCGAGGATCCGGTCGGCGATCATGTCGAGCGCCGTGTCAAGCTCCAGATCCTCCCACTGCGTCGAGTACGGCCGGCGGTAGCGGACCGTGGTCTGCCGCAGCGGGCTGGTCACCAGGCTCTTGCTCGCCGAACCCTTCGGACAGAGCCGACCCCGCGAGATCGGACTATCCGGATCACCCTCGATCTGACTGACCCGCCC
>NZ_JBEYSL010000761.1:0-2190 GCF_040642735.1 Micromonospora sp. NPDC047753
GTCGGCTCGATGCCTGCCCGGTGCAACGCGAGTGCCGCCACACTGCCGGCGATGCCGCTACCGATGATCATGGCTGTTCTGGCCTGTGACCTCGACCTCAGGACATCGGGATCGGGAAGTTGGCGCGTCTGTCGTTTCAGTGACGCCCAGGCATACCGCTGCCACCAGGGCCTACGCAACGTGTGCCGATAGGCTTTCCGGGCCAGCCATTCGAAGTAGATCCACTGATCTGGAGCGTTCTGGCGCGTGCGCAGGTCGGCGATCATCGGCGACAGGATGACGAAGAGCCGCACGCACCAGCTCGACCAGAAGTCGAGGAACGCCCTGCGGTCAGCGTAGGAATTGCGGAGCAGGAAGCCGACTTGGGAGATCTGGATGCCCACGGCAGTCGCCGCCGCACGCTCCTCCTCCGACCACTGTGCGTACTCCTTGTTCCCCAGTCCATAGACAACGTCCCGCAGCGCCACATTCTCGGCCGACCAGTGATTCATCATCACGGCGGACAGAATGCCGCCGCGTGAGACGGACCGGCCGACCAACAACTGAACACACGAGATCAATGCGGCAACTATCGCCACCACGGCCGAAATCTGTGCGGTCATGGCGCCCTCCCGCTGACCTTCAGGAACGCGATCCTGTGGTCCTCGACGCAACTGCCCTGATCATCCATCTTCGACGATTTCGTCAAGTGCCCGACCCGCAGCGGCCCTCCACGGTTCGACCTGCACGGGACCGCGGTAGTCCTCCCGATCAGGTCCGAGCGTCCGGCCACTCCCCGGTCGACGGCGACGTTGCGATGGGTCCCACTGATGTCACTACAGGCCCAGGCCCCGCAGGGTCGGTACGGTCTGGCCCACCCAGGCGAGGTCGGCGTCCTCGCGAGCGCCCTGGGTGCGTTGCGTGCCGGCCAGGAACCACAGGAAATAGGTGGTGTAGCCGGGTGCGCTGACCACGGTGTGGTACCCCTCGGGCATCATCTGCATCACATGGTCACGGATGGTGACGTTCTCCTCGTACCCGTCGTCGGTGTAGACCCGGCTGATGCCGAAGCCGTTCGCCGGGTTGACGCGGTAGTAGTACATCTCCTCGTGTGCGGCCTCGGCGGGCAGGTCGTCGACCTTGTGCCGGTGCGGCGGGTAGGTGCTCCAGTTCCCCGAGGGCGTGTAGGTCTCGCCGACGATGAGCCGGCGGGCGGGCAGGTCCGGCTGGGAGATCTCGGTGAGGATCTGGTGGTAGGTACGGCCAAAGTTGGCAGCTCCCCAGCGGCCGCTCACGACCTGCTCCGGTGCGATGACGTAGGGGTCGGTGGCCAGTTCGCTGGGTGCGCTGGGCAGGGCTATCTCCACGGTGGTAACCGCCTCGACGGTCACCGAGGAATCGGCCGGGATGTAGACCGAGTGCGGCCTGCCGGAGAAGACGTCCGGACGCTGACCGACGTGCGGGAAGTGGCGGCCGGCGACGGTGAAGCTGGCCGTGCCACCGAGGACGACGGCCAGGATCTCCCGGTCACCCGACTCGCCGGTCCAGGACTCGCCGGCCGACAGCCGCAGCAGGGTGAAGTCCAGCAGTCGGCAGGGATTGAAGGGCAGCGTGTTCCGGCCGTCGACGGCCGGAATGGAGCAGTGGTAGCGGTAGTCCATGGTCACCTTTCGGGATGCGGGGCGGAGCGGGTCGGTGCGTGGTGGTCACCAGGGGCTGGTCCAGCCCGGAATGGTGGCGCGGGCGAGGGCTTCCAGGTAGAAGTAGTCGCCCCACAGGGTTCCCTCGTCGACGCCGACGCTCTTGGGTTTGTCGTAGACGCCGTGCAGGATCAGCGCGTTCGAGGCCGGATGACCACCGGTGGAGTAGTGGGCGATGAGCGAGCGCAGGATCTCGGCGGCGGCTTTCCGGTACCGGTCGGCGCTGGCCGTGTCGTCGCCAAGGCCGTCTGCCAGTTCGACCAGGCCGCAGGCGGCGATGGCCGCGGCCGAGCTGTCCCGCTCCTGGCCGCTGCCGTCGCCGAACTCCAGATCCCAGTACGCGACGTGGTCGTCGGGCAGGTCGGCGAGGAAGCGGTCGGCGCAGGTCCTCGCGGCGGCGAGCAGCGCTGGGTCGCCGATGTGCCGGTGGTTGAGGCTGAACCCGTAGATGCCCCATGCCTGCCCGCGCGCCCAGCAGGAGTGGTCGGCGTGGCCCTGTTCGGTTTCGCCG
>NZ_JBEYSL010000762.1:0-2189 GCF_040642735.1 Micromonospora sp. NPDC047753
GCCCCGGCGAACCGCCGGGGCCTTCCGTGGGAACCGGGTGCGTCAGCAGGCGTACGCCTCCAGGCGCTGGGCCCGCTCCGGGGCGCGCAGCTTCAGCAGTGTCACCTTCTCGATCTGCCGGATCCGCTCCCGGGACAGGCCGAACTCCCGACCGACCTCGTCCAGGGTGCGCTGACGGCCGTCGTCCAGGCCGAACCGGAGGCGGATGACCGCCTGTTCCCGCTGGGACAGGGTGGAGAGCACGATGCTGACCTCGTTGCGCAGCTCGCCCTGGGCGGCGGCGTCGCCCGGCTCGGTGCGCGGGTCCACCGAGGCCACGAAGTCGCCGAGCGCGCTCTCACCGTCGTCGCCGACGGCCTGGTCCAGGCTGACCGGCTCCCGGTCGTAGGAGATCAGCTCGATGACCTGGATCTCGGGGACCTCCAGCGCGCGGGCCACCTCGGCGACAGTCGGT
This sequence comes from Micromonospora sp. NPDC047753, assembly GCF_040642735.1. Lineage (NCBI taxonomy): Bacteria > Bacillati > Actinomycetota > Actinomycetes > Micromonosporales > Micromonosporaceae > Micromonospora > Micromonospora sp. NPDC047753. Next base: position 455 of record NZ_JBEYSL010000762.1, read on the forward strand.
TCGCGGCCCAGCGTCACCGCCAGTTCGCGGCGGGCCCGGACCATCCGGTTGACCTGCTCGACCATGTGCACGGGGATGCGGATGGTGCGGGCCTGGTCGGCCATCGCGCGGGTGATGGCCTGCCGGATCCACCAGGTGGCGTACGTGGAGAACTTGTAGCCCTTGGTGTAGTCGAACTTCTCCACGGCCCGGATCAGACCGAGGTTGCCCTCCTGGATCAGGTCGAGAAACGCCATGCCACGGCCCGTGTAGCGCTTGGCGATGCTGACCACAAGCCGCAGGTTCGCCTCCAACAGGTGGTCCTTGGCCGCCCGACCCTCGGTGACGATCAGCTCCAGGTCGGCTCGCAGCTCCGCGGAGACCGGGGTGCAGGTGGCGAGCTTCTCATCGGCGAACAGGCCGGCCTCTATGCGCCGGGCCAGGTCGACCTCCTGCGCGGCGGTCAGCAGCTTCGTCCGGCCGATGCCGTTGAGGTAGGCCCGGACCAGGTCGGTGGAGATGCCGCGCTCGTCTGTGGCGTCCAGGTCGACGAGGGCCTCGGGGGCCCCGTCAGTGTCGGTCGTGGTGGCCGGGCGCGTCCGGTGTTCCGTCATCTGCAGAACCATCTCTGTCTCTCCCCGTTTCCACGTCGGTGCCGTGTTCCCGGCCCAGTGGTGCCGGTGTGAGAACAGCTTGGCGGGCGGGGCGTAAAACGGGAGTGAGGCGATCGGGCACCCGACAGGAATCGCGTCAGATCGCTGGTGCGGTGTGTCGTCGAAGTGTGTGGTTGCCCGCCCCGGCTACGTTGCGGACGGCCGGCCACCTCTGGCCAGCCGGAAACGACAGTTGGAGGACGGTGTGGTCTTCAAACGGCTCATGAAGGCGATGGGCGTCGGTGGTCCGTCGGTGGAGACGGTGCTGGCCAACCCGAACTGCCGCCCGGGCGGCCAGTTGGAGGGCCGGATCCAGGTGCTGGGCGGCGACCACCAGGTCGACATCGACCACGTCACCCTCGGCCTGGTCACCCGGGTCGAGGTGGAGAGCGGTGACAACGACTACGACACCACTCAGGAGTTCCACCGCCAGCAGGTCACCGGCGCGTTCCGGCTGGAGCCGGGGCAGCGCTACGACCTCCCGTTCCGCTTCGACGTGCCGTGGGAGACACCGGTCACCGAGCTGTGCGGGCAGCACCTGCACGGGATGACGATGGGCCTGCGTACCGAGCTGGAGGTCGCCCGCGCGGTCGACAAGGGTGACCTGGACGCCGCGTCGGTGCACCCGCTGCCGGCGCAGGAGCGACTGCTGGACGCGCTGCTGCGGCTGGGATTCCGGTTCGCACGCGCCGATGTGGAGCGCGGTCACATCTACGGCGTACACCAGACGTTGCCGTTCTACCAGGAGATCGAGTTCAGCCCGGCGCCGCAGTACGCCCGATCGATCAACCAGTTGGAGGTCACCTTCATCGCCGACGCCCAGCAGATGCAGGTGGTGCTGGAGGTCGACAAGCGCGGCGGCGTCTTCACCGAGGGCCGGGACGCCTTCGGTCGGTTCACAGTCGACCACGCCACCGCCGACCGCACCGACTGGACCGCCGAACTCGACAACTGGCTCCGCCAGTCCCTGACCCGTCGAGGCCTCTTCTCCTAACCCCACCCCCCTCTCTGCGCGCGTTGATCATGAAGTTATTGCCACGACACGCCGAGGCGAAGGGCCAGGCGGTGCGCGGACCTGCGGGCGGGCAGCTCGGCGGAGCCGA
>NZ_JBEYSL010000763.1:0-2186 GCF_040642735.1 Micromonospora sp. NPDC047753
GCCTTCGGCGACCGCGCGGACCGGGTGGGCGAGGCCGGTCAGCGGCCGGGACCGGCGACCAGCAGGATCAGCGCGGCCGGCAGCAGCCAGGAGACCTGACCGCCGATCTCGCCACCGAACATCCGCAGCACGCCGTTCTGCCCGGAGAACGGGCCACCACCGCCGCCCGGCCGGGGGCCACCGCCGCCGACGCTGCCGACCTCCTCGCCGGTGATCCGGCCGAGGCCGTTGTAGCCGAGGGTCAACTCGAGGACGCTGTTGCCCTGCGAGCCGCCGATGTACGGGCGGGCGCTCGCCGGCACCAACTCGACGAGCGCCACCCACCAGCCGGCGGCGACCACCATCGCCAGCCCCGCCAGCAGCAACTGCCGGACCCGCCGCCACAGCCCGGTCGGCGCGGCCATCAGGTAGACGCCGGCGAAGACCGGCACCACAAGGAACGCCTGCAACATCTTGGTGAGGAAGCCGAAGCCGACGAGCACACCGACAAGCACGATCCACCGGGTGCTCGCCGTCTCCAGCGCGCGCACTGTGGCGTACGCCCCGGCGACCAGCAGCAGGACCAGCAGCGCGTCGGGGTTGTTGAACCGGAACATGAGCGTCGCCACCGGGGTGACCGCGAGGACCGCGCCCGCGATCAGACCGGCGGCCGGCCCGTACCAGCGCTTCACTGTCGCGTGGAGCACACCTACCGAGGCGACCCCGCAGAGCGCCTGCGGCACGAGCATCGCCCAGCTGTTCAGCCCGAAGATCCGTACGGACAGGGCCATCAGCCACAGCGATGCGGGTGTCTTGTCGACGGTGATGGAGTTGGCGGCGTCCGACGAGCCGTAGAGGAACGCCTTCCAGCTCACCGAGCCGGCCTGCACGGCCGCCGCGTAGAACGAGTTCGCCCAGCCCGACGCGCCCAGCCCCCACAGGTAGAGCAGGCCGGTGGCGAGCAGCAGGATCACCAGCGCGGGCCGGGCCCAGGCCGGCGGGCGGCGCGTCGGCGGCGAGTGCTCGTCGGGGCGGGCGGCCGTCGGCGGCTCGGGTGCGGCGGGTGCCGTCGGCAGGGTCTCTGTTCTGTCCATGCGGCCAGCCTCGGCGGCCAGGCTGGCGCGACCCCGTGCGCAGACTATGCGTCAGCTGTGGGATTCGGCAGCCGGACGGTGAACACTGTCCGACCTGGACGGCTCTGCACCTCGACCGTGCCGTGGTGGGCCTCCACCACCGCCGCGACGATGGCCAGGCCGAGGCCGGTGCTGCCGTGCGCGCGGGACCGGGAGCTGTCGCCCCGGGCGAAGCGCTCGAACATCTCCGGTTGCAGCTCCACCGGCACGCCCGGCCCGTCGTCGGCGACGGTGAGCACGGCGCTGGCGGCGTCGACGGCAAGGGTGGTGGTGACAGTGCTGCCGGGCGGGGTGTGCACGCGGGCGTTGGTGAGCAGGTTCGCCACCACCTGGTGCAGCCGGGCGGCGTCGCCGGGCACCCGGATCGCCACGTCGGGCAGTTCGAGCTGCCAGCGGTGCTCGGGGCCGGCGACGTGCGCGTCACTGACCGCGTCCACCAGCAGGGCGGTCAGGTCCACCGGTTCGACAGCGAGCGGCCGGCCGGTGTCGAGGCGGGCCAGCAGCAGCAGATCGTCGACGAGGCTGGTCATCCGGGTGCTCTCCGACTCCACCCGGCGCAGCGCGTGCGCCACGTCGGGGGGAACCTCGTCGCGGCCACGGCGGGCCACCTCGGCGTAGCCGCGGATCGCCGCGAGAGGCGTCCGCAGTTCGTGGCTGGCGTCGGCGACGAACTGGCGTACCCGGGTCTCGCTGGCCTGCCGGGCGGAGAGCGCGTCGGCGACGTGGCCCAGCATTCGGTTCAGCGCCGCCCCGACCTGACCGACCTCGGTGCGGCCGTCGGTGTCGGCGGTTGGCACCCGGACGGCGAGCGCCACCTCCCCACGGTCCAGGGGCAGTTCGGTGACGCGGGTGGCGGTGGCGGCCACCCGGTGGAGCGGTCGCAGGGTCGCCCGCACGATGAGCGCGCCTGCCACACCGGCGAGGAGCAGCCCGACCGCGGCCACCCCGGCCTGCGCGGCGACAAGTGCCCAGATGGTCTCCTGGACGCCGGAGAGGGGGATCGCGACGACGCGTACCTGGCCTCCCCAGTACTGCCGGGCCACGGCCCGGTAGTCACCGCGGTCGCCGAGGTCG
>NZ_JBEYSL010000764.1:0-2176 GCF_040642735.1 Micromonospora sp. NPDC047753
GCGGCCCGGTCCAGCGCCTCCTCCGGGGTGGGTGTGTCGGCGGGGCGGCTGAACCACTCGGGTTCGGCGACCGGGAGGGCTCTGGGCCCGCGCAACGCCATCCTGCTGTTGTTGCGGACGATGGCCCGCAGCCAGGGGCCGACAGCGCTCGGGTCGCGGACCTCGCCGATGCGACGCAGGGCGATGACCATGGTGTCCTGCACCGCGTCGTCGGCGTCCGGCCCGTAGCCGAGGACGCTCAGCGCGACGGCCCGCATCCCGGCCTCGTGCCGGGCCAGCAGCGCCCCCAGCGCGGCCGCGTCTCCCGCCTGCGCGAGTACGACAAGCTCCCCGTCGCTCTGCGTCACGCCCAGTTCCTCCCCGAAACACCTGTTCTGAACGCTTGTGCTCCATCAAGCGTACGGCGGACCGGCGTGCCGACGCCCCGGGCCGCCGGCCGTCCTACGCTGCGGACGAGCTGGCGGCGCGGGTCGCCCGCGAGCCGATCTGCCGCAGGTGCGCGATCAGCTCGGGAGGCTCGTGCACCTCCATGTCGCAACCGAGAGTCAGCAGACGCCACGCCAGCCACTCCAGGGTGTCGGCGTCGCTGCGTAACCGGCACGAGGTCGCGTCGATCGGCTCCAGATCGACGCCGGTGCCGCCGAGCGGGCCCACCATCCGTTCGATCGGCGCGTGCAGCGTGACCACCGCCCGGTAGACGGGCGTCAGCTCAAGCAGCTTCTCCGTCATGAACGAGGCGGCGTCGGACGCCGGCAGTGGCCGGGCGGTGACCCGGATCCGGGTGGGGCGCAGGTCGGTGATCCGGTCGAGCCGGAAGATCCGCCAGTCGTCGCGGCCGTTGTCGTAGCCCACCAGATACCAGCGCCGACCCGCCGACACCAGCTTGTACGGCTCGACGAGCCGTTCGGTGTCCACGCCGTCGCGACGGCGGTAGGTGAACCGCAGCTGCTCACGATTGTTGACGGCGGCGGCCAGCGCGCTCAGGTGCTCCGGGTCGACAGTCGGTCGGTCCCAGGTGAGCAGGGGTTCGGTGGCCGCCCCCAGGGCGCTGACGCGGTGCCGCAGCCGGGACGGCAGCACCTGTTCGAGCTTCGCCAGCGCCCGTACCGAGGACTCCTCGATGCCGGCCACCGCGTGACCGGCGGCGGTGCGCAGACCGACTGCGATCGCCACCGCCTCGTCGTCGTCGAGCAGCAGCGGCGGCATCGCCTTGCCGGCGACCAGGCGGTATCCGCCGATCGCGCCCATCGTCGCCTTTACCGGGTAGCCGAGGTCGCGCAATCGCTCCACGTCGCGGCGGATGGTGCGCAGGCTGACGCCGAGTCGGGTGGCCAACTCGCTGCCGGGCCACTCGCGGGGCGTCTGCAACAGCGACAGCAGGCCCAGCAGTCGGGCGGGGGTGTCGGACATGGTCCCAGAATGCCAGCGATGTGTGCCAGAAGCTGTCCTATATGGGCCGTAGCGTTCCCGGCATGACGCCCTTTCGCATCGACATTCCCCAGGCGGACCTCGACGACCTGCGTGACCGGCTCTCCCGAACCCGGTGGCCCCGCTCGTTGCCCGGCGCCGGCTGGAGCCGTGGGGTGCCGGTGACGTACCTTCGCGAGCTGACCGAGTACTGGGCGAATGGTTACGACTGGCGGGCCCACGAGGCGCGGCTGAACGACTTCCCCCAGCTCGTCACCGAGATCGACGGCTTGGATGTGCGTGTGCTGCACGTCCGCTCGCCGGAGCCGGACGCGCTGCCGTTGTTGCTGACACACGGCTGGCCGAACTCCGTGGTCGAGTTCACCGAGCTGATTGGCCCACTGTCCGACCCACGCGCTCACGGCGGGGATCCCGCGCAGGCGTTGCACGTGGTCGTGCCGTCGCCGACGATGGCGGTTTCGCCTGGCCGACGGGCCAGCGGCGGGTGCCATCCGGTGTGTACGGCGGCGGGTCCGCGCTGATGCGCCGCCTCGCCGAGCGAGACAACACGATCGTCCACTGGCCGCAGGGCAACCCGGGCAGCCACTTCGTGGCGATGGACGAGCCGCTGGCGCACGCGGCGGACATCCGCGCGTTCTTCGAGGGCCTGCGATGATCGAGCTGAGCTGGGCGCAGGTGTCCGCCCGACGAAGACCTGGTGGCCGCTGCGGGTGAACTCGTTGACACCCGCTGGCGTGATCGCCACGCG
>NZ_JBEYSL010000765.1:0-2166 GCF_040642735.1 Micromonospora sp. NPDC047753
AGAGCATGTCGAGCACGGCGTGCAGCGCCGAGTCGGGCAGCTCGGCGAAGGGCGCGGCCCGGCGGACCAGCACGGCCAGGTCGCCCAGCGCCCACGGCTCCAGCGCCACCATCGCCACGATCTGCTGGGCCAGCACGTCCAACGGGTTGCGCGGGTAGTGCAGCTCCTCGATCGCGCCGGCGGTCATCCGCTCGGCGACCACCGCGCAGGAGAGCAGGTCGCCGCGGTGCTTGGGGAAGACCACCCCCCGCGAGACCGCGCCCACCTGGTGCCCGGCCCGGCCGACCCGTTGCAGACCGGCAGCCACGCTGGGCGGCGCCTCGATCTGCACCACCAGGTCGACGGCGCCCATGTCGATGCCGAGCTCCAGGCTGGAGGTGGCCACCACCGCCGGGAGCTGGCCGGACTTGAGCGCTTCCTCGATGTGCTTGCGCTCCTCCCGGGAGACGCTGCCGTGGTGGGCGCGGGCGATCACGGGCGCTGCGCCGGTGGCCGCGCCGGACTGGGCCATCACCTCGGCCGGCGGCCGGTTGCGCACCGGACCGGCGGGACCGCCCCAGCGCTGCGCGCCGGATGTCGGGTCACCGTCGCCCGCCGGGTCGTCGCCGGTCGGCAACCCCTCCGGTACGCCGATCGCGCCCTCGCCCGACGCGGACGCGGCCACCGCCTCGGCGGCCAGCTCGTTGAGCCGGGCGCAGAGGCGCTCGGCGCTGCGCCGGGAGTTGGTGAAGACGATGGTCGAGCGGTGCTGCCCGATGAGGGTGAAGACCCGTTCCTCCACGGCCGGCCAGATCGACGCCCGACGTGGCCCGGGGCCGCCGAGGTCGTCCTCCGGTGGCTGCTCCTGCTCGTCCAGGCGGGTCATGTCCTCCACCGGGACCTCGACGCTGACCTCGATGGTCTTCGGGGTGGCCGGCTGCACCACGTCGACCGGGCGGGCGCCGCCGAGGAACTGCGCACAGGCGTCGATCGGCCGGACGGTGGCCGAGAGGCCGATGCGCTGCGCCGGGGTGGGCAGCAGCTCGTCGAGGCGTTCGAGAGAGAGGGCGAGGTGGGCGCCGCGTTTGCTGCCGGCCACCGCGTGCACCTCGTCCACGATCACTGTCTGGATGCCGCGCAGCGAGTCGCGAGCTGCGGAGGTGAGCAGCAGGAACAGCGACTCGGGCGTGGTGATGAGGATGTCCGGTGGGGTGCGGGCGAAGGCGCGTCGCTCGTCGGCGGGCGTGTCGCCGGTGCGCATGCCGACGGTGATGTCGGGCGGTGCGACGCCCAACCGGGTGGCCGCCTGCCGGATGCCGGCCAGCGGAGCGCGCAGGTTGCGCTCCACGTCGACGGCGAGAGCCTTGAGCGGGCTGACGTAGAGCACGCGGCACCGTTGGCGGGCCTCGGCCGGTGCTGGCTCGCTGGCGAGTCGGTCCAGTGACCAGAGGAAGGCCGCGAGCGTCTTGCCCGAGCCGGTGGGCGCCACGACGAGCGCGTTGCGGCCGGCGGCGACCGACCGCCAGGCGCCGGTCTGCGCGGCGGTCGGGGCGGCGAAGGCGTTGTCGAACCAGGCGCGGGTGGCCGGGCCGAACCCGGCCAGCACCGCGCCGGCGTCTGCGTCTGCCCCGGTCACCGGTCCATCGTGCCCCGCGGGTCCGACATGCACGAGCGACCTCACGACGGAATGAACCAGCAAAAGGCAAAAAGCGTGGAAGGTGCGCTTAATACGTTAAGTCTCACTTAACTGCTTGCTTCCAAGGAGCAACATAAAGTAACTTCACTCGCAACGCGAACCGGGGTGAGGGGATGTGATGGCCGGCGAGCAGCGCACCGTCGAACCGGGCACCGACGTGCTGATTCGCAAGGTCGACAGCCACCTCGCCGCGCTCCGTGCCGGCCTGCACGGCCCCGAGCTCGAGCTCGCCGAACGCCTCGCCCACTGTCTACGCCAGATGGTCCTCTGCACCGCCCAGGCCAGCGCCGCCGACCGTGGTCAGGTCCGCGTGGCAGTGCACTACTTCGTGCTGCGCCGCGAGAGCCGTGGCCGCCTGCTGTCGGTGCGGTCGCTGACCGCCGCCGAGCGGGTGGTCGGCAACCGGACGAACCGGCGGCAAGGCGACCTGCTCCGATACGCAGAACGCCGCGCGGGGCGCGGCGTCAGCGCTGCGGTCCTGACGGGACTTG
>NZ_JBEYSL010000766.1:0-2159 GCF_040642735.1 Micromonospora sp. NPDC047753
GGAACGCTTGGTCACGCGTACCGTCTTCATGCTCTTGATCTCGCGACGCAGCCGGGAGATGCGGTGGCGGATGCGCCGCCGGTCGGTCTCCAGCTTGGTCTCACCGGGGCCACGGACACCCACACCGCCGCCAGCGCCGCCGCCCCGGCCGGAACCACCGGTCTGCCGGGAGAGCGTCTCACCCCAACCGCGCAGTCGGGGCAGCAGGTATTCGAGCTGGGCCAGCTCGACCTGCGCCTTACCTTCCTTGCTCTTGGCGTGCTGCGCGAAGATGTCGAGGATCAGCGCCGTACGGTCGACGACCTTGACCTTGGTGCGCTGCTCCAGGTTGCGCAGCTGCGACGGGGACAACTCACCGTCACAGATGACCGTGTCGGCGCCGGTGGAGAGCACCACCGCGCCAAGATCGTCGACCTTGCCACGGCCGATGTACGTGGCCGGGTCAGGTCGGGTACGACGTTGGATGAGCCCTTCGAGCACCTGCGAACCGGCGGTTTCGGCCAGCGCGGCGAGCTCGGTCAGCGAGTTTTCCGCGTCGGTGACAGTGCCTTCGGTCCAGACGCCCACCAGGACGACCCGCTCCAGCCGCAGCTGGCGGTATTCCACCTCGGTGACGTCGGTGAGCTCGGTTGACAGGCCCGGGACGCGTCGGAGGGACTGCCGCTCCGACAGCTCCATCTCGCCGGTGGTGACGTCGTCGAGCTCGTCCTCGACGGGGACAAAGCTCTCCTGGTCTCGCAAGCGGTTCTCCTGTCCGTTTTGATAAGTAGAACGTAATCCTGACATGACACAACGCCGAACGCACCTGCTATATGCCCATGGTGAAGGTCGCCAAAAGTGGGGGCGAATGCTGGTCGGCCGCGACAACCCGGTAGAAATGCGGGCGGCGGCCGAACGGCCGCACAGCCGTTACGGAGGGATCCCGTGGCCATCACCCGACTGCCCAGCGCCGGATTTTCGATCACCATCCGGATCGCCGTGACCGCGGACGCCTCCTCGATCGGCCGGCTCACCACCTCCGTCGGCGAGGCCGGGGCGATCGTCACGGCGCTGGACGTGGTGGACTCGGACCCGACCAACGTGATCGTCGACCTGACCTGCGACACCGCCGACGCCGGTCACGCCGACCAGGTGGTCGACGCGCTGACCGCGCTGGACGGCGTGGACGTGCGCAAGGTGTCGGACCGGACGTTCCTGCTGCACCTGGGCGGCAAGATCGAGGTGACCTCGAAGGTCGCGCTGCGCAACCGCGACGAGCTGTCCCGCGCGTACACCCCCGGGGTTGCCCGGGTCTGCATGGCGATCGCCGAGAACCCGGCCGACGCCCGGCGACTGACCATCAAGCGCAACACCGTCGCTGTGGTCAGCGACGGCTCGGCGGTGCTCGGGCTGGGCAACCTCGGCCCGGCCGCGTCGCTGCCGGTGATGGAGGGCAAGGCCGCGCTGTTCAAGCGCTTCGGCGGGGTGGACGCGTGGCCGGTGGTGCTGGACACCCAGGACACCGACGAGATCGTGCAGATCGTCAAGGCGATCGCGCCGGCCTACGGCGGCATCAACCTGGAGGACATCGCCGCACCGCGCTGCTTCGAGATCGAGGCCCGGCTGCGCGAGGCGCTGGACATCCCGGTCTTCCACGACGATCAGCACGGCACGGCGATCTGCGTGCTGGCCGCGCTGACCAACGCGCTGCGGGTGGTGGGCAAGCAGCTCGCGGACGTCCGGGTGGTCGTCTCCGGAGCCGGCGCGGCCGGCACCGCGATCATGAAGCTGCTGCTGCGCCAGGGCGTCGGCGACATCATCGCGTACGACCGGGAGGGCGCCCTGCACCGCGGGTTGACCGGGCTCAACTCGGCGTGGCAGTGGCTGGCGGAGAACACCAACAAGGAGAACTACTCCGGCGACCTGCCCGGAGCGATCCGGGGCGCCGACGTGTTCATCGGGGTCAGCGCGCCGAACCTGCTCACCGGCGACGACATCGCGCAGATGGCGAAGAACTCGATCGTCTTCGCGCTGGCCAACCCCGACCCGGAGGTCGACCCGCGGGAGGCGCGCAAGCACGCCGCAGCTGGTCGAGGAACGCGTCGATCTGCCCGGGTCGCCGGTTGCGGTCCGGTTCGAGCAGCACCACAGTGACCCGCCCGGACGGGCTCTGCACCACC
>NZ_JBEYSL010000767.1:0-2158 GCF_040642735.1 Micromonospora sp. NPDC047753
GGTCTCCCGGGCCACCTTGAACGCCCGGTTCGCCGCCGGTACGCCAGCGTAGACGCCGACCTGGAGCAGGACCTCCGCCACCTCCGCCGGGCTGAGTCCGTTGCGCAACGCGGCCCGGACATGCATCGCCAACTCCTCGTCGTGGTGCAGGGTGGCGAGCACGGCGAGGGTGATGCAGCTACGGGTTCGCCGGTCGAGGCCCGGCCTGCTCCACACCTCGCCCCAGGCGTAGCGGGTGATGAAGTCCTGAAAGTCGGCGGTGAACTCGTCGGTGCCGGCGACCGCGCGGTCCACGTGTGCGTCACCCAGCACCTGTCGTCGCACCGCCATGCCGGCCTGGTGCCGCTCGTGGTCGTTCACCCGTCACCCCGTCCCTCGTGGAAGTGTTCCAACAGGAGTCGGCACACCTGCTCGGGTTGCTCGACGTTGGCCAGGTGCGCCGCCGCGTCGACCACGGCCAGCCGGGCCTGCGGGATGCGCTCGACGATCTCGCGGGCGTGCGGCACCGGGGTGGCCGGGTCGTCCGCTCCCGCGATGACCAGCGTCGGCGCGACGACCCGGCCGAGGTCAGGTCGGAGGTCCATGGCGGCGATCGCCTCGCAGCAGGCGGCGTATCCGGTCGGCGCGTTCGCGGTCAACATGGCGCGGTGGGTGGCGACCACCACCGGCCGGGCCGTGGCGAAGGCCGGGGTGAACCAGCGGGCCACCACCGCGTCGGCGATCGCCGGCATCCCGCCGGTGAGTACCGTCGCGGCTCGTTCCCGCCACTGCTCCGGTGGGCCGAGCGACGCCGACGTGCAGAGCAGCGCCAGCCGCCGCACCCGCTCGGGCGCGTACGCGGCGAGCCACATGCCCACCATGCCGCCGAGGGACAGCCCCGCGTAGTGGACCCACTGCACGTCGAGGTCGTCCAGCGTCCGCAGCAGTTCCCGGCCCAGCAGGTCCAGCGTGTACGGCCCGGGAGGCACCGCGGAGCGCCCGTGGCCGAGGTGGTCGTACCTGATGACTCGGAACCGTTGGGCGAGCGCCGGGACCTGGGGTTCCCACATGGCGGCGGCGGTGCCCAGGGAGCTGCCGAGCAGCAGCACCGGCGCGGCGGCCGGGCCGTGAACTGTGAGGTGCAGTCGGGACGTCATCGGCCTACTCCTCGAGCGGCGGCCAGGGCATTCTCGACGAACCGGCCGGCCGAGCCGAGCCAGCGGTGCGGGTCGAGCGCCTCGGCTATCTCCGTGTCGGACAGGTGGGCGCGTACCTCGGGGTCGGCGAGCAGCGCGGCGCGGAACGAGGGTTCGGAGGCGGCGCGGGTCACGAGGTCGTGTGCGACGCCGCGACCGACAGCGGGCGCCAGTCGCGCGGCCACGGCCTCGGCGAGCAGCAGGCCGCCGGTGGCGTCGAGGTTCTCCCGCATCTTGTTCGGACGGATTTGTAGCCCGTGCAGCATCCGCGCACACCGGGCGGCGGCACCGCCGGCCACGTGCAGCAGCTCCAGCAGGGGCTCCCACTCGGCGTGCCACGCGCCCGCGGCCCGCTCGTGCTCCTGCACCGCCGTGGCGAACAGGGTGGCGACGAGACCCGGGCCGCGTCGCGCCGCAGCGGTGACGAGGACCGAGTCCACCGGGTTGCGCTTGTGCGGCATTGCCGAGGAGCCGCCGCGTCCGGCGCCGCCTTCGGCCACCTCACCCACCTCGTTCTGGGCGAGCAACCCGACGTCGAGGGCGACCTTGCCGGCGGCGACGAGCAGCCCGCCGAGGGCGGCGGTCAGGTCGAGCCAGGGCTGGCGACGGGTGTGCCAGGGCAGCGGGCTCGGCGGGAGGCCCAGGTGCGCCGCGAAGCGCTGGGCGACCTCGGCGCCGGCCGGCCCGTACGCGGCCAGGGTGCCGACCGCGCCACCGAGTTGCGCAGGCTGCGCGGTGCGGGTCTGACGCAGTCGGTCCCGGGTCTCGACCAGCCCGGTCAACCAGCCGGCGGCCTTGAGCCCGAACGTGGTGGGCGCCGCCTGCTGCCCGAGGGTCCGGGCGACCATCACCGTGTCCCGGTGCGCGTCGGCCAGCTGGGCGGCGGCGTCCACGGCGGCGTCGAGGTGACGCAGCAGCGGCCCGAGCGCCCGCACGGCCACCAGGACCAGCGCGGTGTCCAGGACGTCCTGGCTGGTCGCTCC
>NZ_JBEYSL010000769.1:0-2116 GCF_040642735.1 Micromonospora sp. NPDC047753
GGCCGGGCGGTCGCCCTGCACCCGCTCGCGGTGATCATCGGCATCGCTGCCGGCGTCGTACTCGCGGGCATCACCGGCGCGCTGGCCCTCCTGGGCACGTCGGACACGCACGGCAACGTCTACAACTGGGACTACTACCGCGACGCCGAGTACGACGACAGCAAGCAGAACGACATCGGCGTGGCGAAGCTGGCGACGTTGATCAACCAGATTCGTCGGGAGCGGCGCGGCAAGGCGACGCTGGTGCTCGACGCCGGCGACACGATCCAGGGCACGCCCCTCGCGACGTACTACGCCAAGCAGGAGCCGATCACCGCCACCGGGGAGAAGCACCCGATGGCACGGGCCATGAACGTCATCGACTACGACGCGGTGACCCTGGGCAACCACGAGTTCAACTACGGTCTGCCGTTGCTGGACCTGTGGATCCGTCAGCTCGGCTTCCCGGCGCTCGCCGCGAACGCCGTCAACGCGAAGACCGGCAAGCCGGCCTTCCTGCCGTACGTCATCAAGAAGGTCTCCCTCGGTTTCGCCGCGCCGACCCTGCGGGTCGGCATCCTCGGGTTGACCAACCCCGGTGTGGCCATCTGGGACAAGGGCAACGTCGAGGGCAAGCTGCGCTTCGACGACATGATCGCGACCGCCGCGAAGTGGGTGCCGATCATGCGGGCCCGCGGCGCGGACCTCGTGCTGATCTCCGCGCACGGCGGTGACAGCGGCACCTCCAGCTACGGCCCCGAGCTGCCGAACGAGAACCCGGTGGCGCTGATCGCCCAGCAGGTGCCGGGGATCGACGCGATCCTCTTCGGTCACGCGCACAACGAGGTGGTCGAGCGGTTCGTGACCAACGAGCGCACCGGCACGCAGGTGCTGCTCTCCGAGCCGTCGAAGTGGGGCCAGCGGCTCACCCGGATGGACTTCACCCTCACCCGCGAGCGTGGCCGGTGGGCGATCACCAAGAAGACCGCCACCATGCTGAACACCAACACGGTGGTCGAGGACCCGAAGGTGCTCGCCGCCGTGCGGGCGCAGCACCAGAAGACCGTGGCGTACGTCAACCAGGTCGTCGCGCAGTCCACTGTGGAGTTGTCGGCGGCGGAGTCGCGGTACAAGGACACGCCGATCCTGGACTTCATCAACCATGTGCAGACCGAGGTGGTCGGCGCGGCGCTGGCCGGCACGGCGTACGTGGACCTGCCGGTGCTGTCGATCGCGGCGCCGTTCAGCCGGACCGCCGTCTTCCCCGCTGGCGACGTGAAGATCCGCGACGTGGCCGGCCTGTACGTGTACGACAACACCCTGGAGGCGGTCGTGCTCAGCGGCGCCGAGGTGCGCGCCTACCTGGAGTACTCGGCGAAGTACTTCCGGACGGTCGCGCCGGGTGCCCCGGTCGACCCGGAGCAGATCAGCGACCCGGCGGTGCCGGACTACAACTACGACGTCTTCTCCGGCCTGGACTACGACATCGACATCTCCAAGCCGGTCGGGCAGCGGATCACCCGCCTGGTGCTGGCCGGCAGCGACACCCCGGTCGCGGACAACGCGCAGTTCGTGGTGGCGGTGAACAACTACCGGCGCAGCGGCGGTGGCAACTTCCCCGGCATCGTGAAGACCCAGGTCTACAACGCGCAGCAGGAGATCCGTCAGCTGCTCATCGACTGGGCGCAGGCCAGGGGAACGATCGACCCGGCCGACTTCTTCCAGCCCAACTGGCGTCTGGTACGCGAGGGCGTGCCCGTCTTCTGACCGCAGCGCATCACGAACGGGCCGTGGGTGGCGACACCCGCGGCCCGTCGCGCGTTCTCAGCCCTGCACGTTCCAGCGGATCGGGTCCTCGGACTCCTCCGGCCGGTCGCGCCCGGGATCGGTCTCGGTCAGGGCCACCCGCTCGTCGGGACGGACGGCGGGCGGCAACTCCCCGAACCGCGCGTGGCGCAGAAACGCGTACTCGTCGTCGGTGAACTGTTGCTCGTTCATCAGCGTCTCCCCCTGCTCCGCTGTGATTGTCCGGCGGCCCCGGTGGTCCCCACCAGTAGCCGGACGCACACCCTCTAAGGCATCCTAGGATCCTGGGTGAGCGGTGATGGCCTGGCGCGACGGATGGGACAACCGGTCG
>NZ_JBEYSL010000770.1:0-2091 GCF_040642735.1 Micromonospora sp. NPDC047753
CCTCGGGGGTGGAGTATTCGGGGTGAGCGTGGTCCACGTAGAGCCGTGCGCCGTTGGTGAGTATCACGTTGGCCAGGCCCAGGTCTTCGTCCGCGAGGGCCTCGGCGGGGTCGTACGCGGCACCGGAGTAGGTGAAGCCGCGGGCGTCGCGCAGCGGCGACTCTTCCTCGTAGTCCCACCGGGCCCGGCCGCCCCGGTTGAGTTCCGGGCGTGCCCCGTAGGCGTTGACCACCTGCGATGAGGTGACCATCGGGTTGGCTCCGGCCTGCCCGGGCACGGAGATGCCGTACTCGACCTCGGTGCCCATGATCCGTCTTACGCTCATCGACCTACCCGCTTCGCTCGCCCGACCCGGTCCACCGTCAGGTCGAGCGTAGTCCGCCCTGAGCACCTGCACTCTGTAGGTGAGTGCCGGCGGGCCGCAACAGTTCGCTGGATTCGGTGTCGGAATGCTCAGCGGGCGGAGTCAGGTCGTCGGTCGCGGCGGAGCCGGTGGTCCAGACGAGCCACCCGAACAGCACCAGGCCGACGATTGCGCTCAGCAGCGGGATCACCGAGCCGACCACCGGGTGCCAGTCGCCGCCAAGGGGGTTGAGGCTGCTCAGCCCGATGTTGGCGGGCAGGCCGTTCTGCCAGCGGACCATCGTGTACGCCAGGCAGAACAGCTGGATCGGCAGGAGGAGCAGGACGGCGAGTCGGGTGAACGAGCGGGCCCGGGCGACCTCGAAGCCGCGTTGTTCGGCGATCCACGCGGCGTAGAGCAGAACGCCGACCAGCATGGGCAGCATGTAGCGGCCCTGGGTGACGAAGCCGCTCTCGTTGACCAGGGCGATCTGCATGAGGGAGGGGACGGCCACGCCGCCGCCGAGCAGCACGAGCAGGCGCCACCGGTCGAGCGTGCTGCCCCAGACGACCCCGATGAGCAGCAGCGCTCCGGCGACGAGCTGCCAGATCAGGTAGGGCGGGGCGGGCATCCGGGTGTCCAGCCAGGAGGTGACCCCGACGATCTGGTCGAGGTATCCCCGCCACCGGTCGGCCTCGCGCAGGGCCGCCTGCCCGTAGGTGAGCCGGTCGGCGGAGTAGTTGCCGAGGTCGGAGGTCTGCTGGCGGACGGACCAGGCGAGCACGGCGAGGGTGGACAGGACGATGCCACCTGCCCAGAGCTGCGCGGCCCGGTCCCGCAGCAGGCCGAGGAGGTTGCCGCGGCGCAGCGGGAAGGCGAACGCGATGAACGCGGTCGCCAGCCACAGCGGACCGGTCTGGCGCAGCACCGCGAGGAGCAGCGCGCTGATCCCGACGAGGACGATGAGGCCGCGCCGTGGGCCGGGTGGGCCGAGGAGCAGGGGGATGACCGCGCTGAAGAAGGCGATGCCGGCGGCGATCTCCAGGCCGTTCGGGTTGACCGCGCTGGCCATGTGCACGGCCATCGGGGTGGTGACGACGAGCAGGGCGCCCATCATGAGGCCGCGGCGGGACCGGTTGCGGATCACGACGTACGCGCAGGCGAGCAGCGCGGCGGAGCACAGGGCGCTGATCATGCGGGCGAGCAGGACGCCGGACCAGCCGGGCCAGAGCACCGTCGGTGCGCCGACGAGGGCGTAGTAGGCGGGGAAGTAACGACCGGCCCCGGTGCCGGCGCGGGTCGGTGTGTCGTCGCTGCCGGGGGGCTGGGCGCAGGCCGCCGAGACTTCCTTCTTGAACTGCCAGCACTGCTCGCGGACGAGACCACCGGGAACGGTCTGGAAGGCGCCGGTGCCCTTCTTCGCGTCGGCGGGCGGGGGCGCGATCTGCCCGGCGGCGACGCCGGCCGCTCGGACGATGTGCTCCCGCTCGTCCGGGGTGCCGTCGTAGGGGGCGGCCATCGACCAGGCGAAGATGATCAGGAAGAATGCGGCGAAGGCGAGGGCCCAGTGTCGTCGGCCTGTGCTGATGGTGGCCGCCGGGCTTCCGCTGGTGGCCGGCAACGTCACTCTTCCGGGATCAGGCACGTCAACCTCGCGGCTCGCGCGGGCAGGCCCCGCTGGGTAGA
The DNA here is from genome assembly GCF_040642735.1 of Micromonospora sp. NPDC047753. Taxonomy (NCBI): domain Bacteria; kingdom Bacillati; phylum Actinomycetota; class Actinomycetes; order Micromonosporales; family Micromonosporaceae; genus Micromonospora; species Micromonospora sp. NPDC047753. Next base: position 2,030 of record NZ_JBEYSL010000770.1, read on the forward strand.
TGGACAGACGATAGACTCCCTCGTCGTCCTCACCGCTCCGGGTCCCCCCTTGGAGAACTCTT
>NZ_JBEYSL010000771.1:0-2090 GCF_040642735.1 Micromonospora sp. NPDC047753
GCCAAGTACCTCCCGGGCCCCGGTCAGCGCCAGGTCGAGCGCCTCCTCCGGGCAGGGGTCGGGCAGGCAGACCAGCACCCCGTCGCCGAGGTTCGCCCGCTGCAGAGCGCTGGCCAACCGGTCGGCCCAGGGGTGTCCGGGTGCGGCGTGCACCCGCCACCGGCCGGTCTCCTCGGGAGCCACCCGCGCGGGCGCGGGCAGCTCGTCCAGGTCCAGCCGCCAGGGCCGGGCCCAGGCGGCGGCTCCGGCCACCAACGGCTCGGTCACCGACCCGGCCTGCCCAGCCGTACCGGCCAACTCGTCCAACGCCTCGGCCAGCTCGCGGACGGTGGCCGTGGCGAAGTTGGTGGGCAGCGCCGCGGTCGGCACACCCATCCGCTGGGCGAGGTCGTTGACCACCTGGCCGACGGTGATCGAGCTGAGGTGCAGGTCGTCCAGGAGGTGGCTGTCCGGCTGCACCGTCTCCAGCGGCAGTTCCGCCCGCTCGGCGGCCAACTGGCGCAGCTGTTCCTCGGCGGACTCGCCGAGCAGGTCCGTGACCGTCGGCTCGGTGGGCCGGGCGGCCGGCGTGAGCGCCGCCGCGGCGGTGGCCTCCGGGAGCCGTAGCGGCGGTGCCTGCTCACACGGGCTGGCCAGGAAGGAGAACTGCTGGCCGATCTGGAGCGGCCGGATCAGCCGGCCGTGGAACAGGCCGCTGTCCACCGGTGCCGCACCAACCACGTACGCCGCGCCGACCACCTTGAGCAGACTGGCGATCGACTCCTCGTCGGTGTCCAGGGCGACCGCTGGTACATCGGTGGTCCGGGACGCCAGCCCGGTCAGTACCCGGCCCGGCCCGACCTCGACGAACAGGTCGACGTCCTTCGCGGCGAGGGTGACCGCCAGGGTGAACAGCACCGGGTCGGTGATCTGGCGGCTCAGCAGGGCGGGCACGTCGGTGTCGGCCGGCAGCACGTCGCCGGTGACAGTGGAGACCAGCCGCCGGTCCAGCGGCCGGAACGGCTCGTCGGCCAGCGCCGCACCGAACGCCGAGGCGGCCGGGGCCACGAGCGGCGAGTGGAACGCGTGCGAGACGGACAGGACGGAGGCGTTCAGCCCCGCGTCCGACGCCCTCCGGCACGCAGCCCTGACCGCGTCCTCCGCACCGGCGATCACGGTGTGGTCGGGGCTGTTGTAGCCGGCGATCACCACCGGCAGGTCGGCGATCAGCGGGTCGACGGCCTCCGGCGCGGCACCGAGGCTGGCCATCGTGCCGGACGCGCTGTGCCGGGCCATGGTCTGGCCACGCACGGCGGCGATACGCAGCAGGCCCGCCTCGTCGATCGCGCCGGCCCAGTGCAGCGCGGAGATCTCGCCCAGGCTGTGACCGACCGCCACGGCGGCCTCGATGCCGAGCGTGGTCAACGCCCGCAGGCCCGCGGCGGAGCCGGTGACGATGCGCGGCTGGGCCACCTCGGTGGCCACCACGTCGCCGCCGGTGGGCAGGTTCGCCCGCTGGTACACCTCCTCCGCCTCGGCGAACCGGCGACGCAGCGCGCCGCCGCTGACGCCCCGTCCGGAGCCCTGGCCGGGAAAGAGGAAACCGATCCGTCCCGGCCCGCTGACGTGGCCGACCAGGCAGCGGCCGTCGGCGGAGAACATCCGGGTCTCCCCGGCCTCCACCGAGTCGCGTACCTTGCGCAGCCGCCGCTCGGCGTCCTCGGGCGAGGAGACGACCACGGCCGCCCGGAAGGGCTGCTCGCGCAGCTCACCGTGCAGGGTCGCGGCCAGGTCGGCGAGCTGGGCGTACGCCAGGGACGGCACGAACTCGATCAGCTGGTCCAGCCGCTGCACCAGGTCATTCGGAGTGGGCGCGTCGACCACCAGCAGTTCGGCGTCCTGAAGGCCGGTGGCCAGCGCGCGCGTCCGGGTGTCCAGTGTCGACCTGCGGCGTGAACGGGAGTTGTCCAGGACGATGTGGGTGTTGATGCCGCCGAACCCCATCGCGGTGATCCCGGCGCGAACCGGTGTGTCAGCGGGCCAGGCCTCCGCCCGGCGCAGTGCCCGCAGCGCGGGGGTGCCCTCGCTGATCAGCGCGTGCGGGTCCACGC
>NZ_JBEYSL010000772.1:0-2090 GCF_040642735.1 Micromonospora sp. NPDC047753
CCACGGGCACAGCGACAAGTGGACCAGCAAGGACATCCACGAGAAGTTCGGCTACCACTACTCCAAGCGGGAGTTGGCCGACTGGGCCCCGAAGCTGCGCGAGCTGGCCGATCAGGCCGGGCAGACCCACGTCCTCATGAACAACTGCTACCGCGACTACGCGCAGACCAACGCGAAGACCCTCGCGGGTCTCCTCGACGCCGACTGACCTCACCCGATCCGGGTGGGGCCGCCTCACCCCACCGGCGGGCAGTGTGGGACGCGGTGGGTACGGCCGCCCGCGGACGGCCGACGCCGGAGACGACACGGAGGTGACGGGGATGACGGTTCGAGTGGTGACGGATCGACGGCGAGGTGCCGTCCTGCACGTGGTCGGCACGGCCGACAACGCCCGGCGCGCACCACAGGGCAGCCCGGTGCGGGCCCGCCGTGGCCCGGTGGGGCCGCCGCGCCGCGCCGACGACCGACGGTGGGACACCACGGAACGGGGGTCGACCGATGGCTGACTCGATGATCTCGGCGTTCGAGTCCTCGCTGGACAAGACGAACCTCATTCTCAAGGACATCGAGAACGCCTACGGCTGGCCGAAGGAACGGCGCAACCAGTCGTACGCGGCCCTGCGCACGGTGCTGCACCTGCTGCGCGACCGGCTGCCGGTGGACGAGAGCGTGGAGTTCGCCCAGCAGTTGCCGGTGCTGGTACGGGGCATCTACTTCGATGGCTGGGTGCCGTCCGACGTGCCGATCAAGCTCAACCGTGACGACTTCCTCTACGAGGTTCGGCAGGGCTTCCCGTACGACGCGGAGGGTGGCCCGGAGCGGGTGACGCAGGTGGTGCTGGACACACTGCGCCGCCACGTCACCCAGGGCGAGTGGCAGGACGTGAAGGACACCATGCCCAAGGATCTCGCCACGATGATGCCGTGACGGTCTGACACACCGCGAGCCCGCCCGACCGCTGTCGGGCGGGCTCAGTCGTCCTCGGCGGGCACCCGCGACACCGGGTGCCCGGCCCGGCGGGCGAGCGCGGCGAACGCCACGGCGTCCACGATCGCGGCGCCGCCCGGATCGTTGTTGAAGTAGACGTACGCCGGTTCGCCGGCGCCGAAGGCGTCGGTCAGCCGACCCACCCAGGACCGCAGCGCGGCCCGACCGTAACGCGGCCACGGCCGTGCGCGCCCCTCGTGCAGCCGCAGGTAGCCGAAGTCGGTGGTGCGCCAGCGGGGGGCGACCGGGCGCCCCAGCCGATCCGCCCAGACCAGCGCTGCCCGACGCCGTTCGAGGACCGCACGGGTGGCGTCGGTCCACCAGGAGGGGTGCCGGGGCTCGACCGCTACCCGCACCTGCGTCGGGAACAGTCGCAACGTCGCGTCCAGCGCCTCGACGTCCGCCCGCAGGTTCGGTGGCAGTTGCAGCAGCACCGGGCCGAGCCGGTCACCGAGCGCGGTGGCGCGGCCGAGGAACCGGGCCACCGGCTCCTCCGGGTCACGCAGTCGCTTGATGTGGGTGAGGTAGCGGCTCATTTTCACCGCCACGCAGAAATCAGCCGGGGTGCGCGCCCGCCAGGCGGCGAAGGTGTCCCGCTCGGGCAACCGGTAGAAGGCGTTGTTGACCTCGACCGTGGCGAACCCGGCTGCGAAGTGCTCCAACCAGAGCCGCTGCGGTAGCCCCTGCGGATAGAAGCGCCCGCGCCAGTCCCGGTACTGCCAGCCGGACGTGCCCACCAGGATCACCCACCCATCCTGGCACTCTCCGCCGCCGCTCGCGAACTGCCCGTGTCGCCCCGGTTCGGCGTCTACGGTGAGGGTTAGAGAAGATCGCGCGTGGGGTACCACCCGCAGCACGACGGACCCCGGCGTACGGCGGGGCGGCACACCCGAGGGAGTACCGATGGCACTCAACGATGACGACATGCAGACCACCGGCGGCGGCGGCGCGGAGGGTCCCGCCGACGGCGGCGCGACCCCCGGCCAGCACGACGGTGGCGCCGACGGCGGCGCGGCTGGAGTTGTCCGCGCCGGGTGAGCAGGGCCGCAACAGCTCGTCGCTGCAACTGAGCGACTCCCTCTTCCGAACCGAGCACGATCGCG
>NZ_JBEYSL010000773.1:0-2088 GCF_040642735.1 Micromonospora sp. NPDC047753
TACGTCAGCCCCACCGCGCAGCCCAACGCGTTCGCCACCGGTCGCAACCCGCGCCCGATCGATCGGGCCGCCCACCGCTGTCACCACTGTGCCGGAGGCGGGGGCGGCGACACGGGCGGCCGGTCGTCGCAGGTGATGGTGTTGGGCAGCAGCCACGGCGCGAGCCACCCGCCGTCGTTACCGCCGAGGTCGGTCAGTGTGAACTCCGAACCGGCCGGGGTGAAGTGGAACGATCCGCAGTTGTTGACGCCGACCGCGCCCACGTTGCGAGCGTCCATGTTGGCGAACGAGGCGGACCCGGCAGCGCGGGCGCTGAGCACCGAGGTGCCGGTGCCGTCGACCCGGACGTCCCGGAACCGCGCGTCGGAGATCGAGTAGAGGTCCTTCACCGGCCAGTCGCTGACCAGCATGATCGCGTTGTACGTGTTGTCCAGGTACGCGTCGCCGGTCACCTCGATGGGCGCCTCGATGCTGCGATCCAGGGCGAAGACCCAGATCGCGCCCAGCCCGATGTTCCAGTTCAGCTCGTACGTGCCGGCGCGGGCTGTGGTGTTGTTCGTGAAGCGCAGGTGCCCGGTGAACGGCTCCGCGCCGAAGCGGGCCCCGGCGTGCAGGCCGCTGCCCTCGCGTACCGGGTCGGCGACCAGGTTGTGCGAGACGGTGGTGTCGGTGCCGCCGTAGATGGCGATGCCGTTGGCGAGGGTCGGTGACTGCACGGTGTTGTGGTCGAACGTGTTCCGTGCGTTGGCCGTCTTCTCCGACCACATCGCCAGGCCGTCGTCGCCGGTGTTGCGGACGAAGTTGTGCGACACGAGGGAGTCGGTCACGCCGGTGTGGAAGTTGAGCGCGTCGGCGATCTGGTCGACGATGATGTTGTTGGTGACGCGGACGTTGCGCATCGGGCCGTCGAACCACAGACCTGCCTTGGTGTGGTGCAGGTAGAGCCCGTCGATCGTGGAGTCGCTCATCGCCCCACCGATCGCGTTGACCTGGTCGGTGTCGATGCGTTCCCGCACGTCGCCCTCGATGGCGAAGCCGGAGAGGTGCACGTTGCGGCTGCCGCCGTCGGCGGCGTCCCGCCCGTAGAACCCGACCCCGGTGTGTACGGAGCCGTCCGGCGCGGGAGTCGGCAGGGCGACCTCGCGGCCCTTGATCGTGGTGTACCAGTTGCCGGCGCCCTCGATGGTCACGTCGTCGACGATGATGTGCCGGTTGACCTGGTAGGTGCCCGGCGGAATGTAGACCTTGAGGTGGGCGCGCCGGGCGAAGGCGATGGCCCGGTCCAGCGCGTCGGCGGAGTCCCGCCGGCCGCTGGGGTCGGCGCCGAAAGCGAGCACGTTCGCCGCGAGCAGTCGGACGTGCGGCGGTGCCACCAACTCGGAGTCGAGCAGGTCGATGACCGTCCAGGCGGCGGCGCTGCCGGGCGGCGCGGTGAGCCGGACCTTGTCGCCGGCCCGGTAGGTACGCCCGAGCAGCAACCGCTGCTCGTCGTAGAAGTGGGTGGGCCGGAACGGCTTGGTGATGCTCGGGTACGGCGTGGTGGCCGACGGCACGCACTGGCACTCGGTGATCCACCAGTCCGGGTGCAGCAGCCCGGCCTGCGGGTCGTTGGTGAACGGGTACTGGTTGTAGAGCCACGAGTACTGCGATGTGAGCGTCATGGTGCGCAGGTGCTTGCCGTTGACGGCGACCCGCAGCGGCGCGGTGATCCCGCCACCCTGCGGCGCGTCCGGGATGCTGTACCGCACGGTGATCCCGTTCGCCGCGCTGGGCAGGACGAACTCCACGTACTCCCCGGGGGTGAGCCGGACCGCCCGTCGGCCGGAAGCCTCCGCGGGCAGCGTGTAGGCGGTGCGGTCGGGCCCGATGATCTCGCCGTTGGTGCGGGCGTTCTCCGCTTCCTGCTCAAGGAAGTCGACGTCCGCGCCGCGTCCGGCGACCAGCGCCGGATCGAGGGCGGCCCGGGTGACCACCGGCTGCGCGCCGGCGGACGCGGGAGCAGACCGTGCGGACGGTCCTCGACTCGCTGTCGACGAGTTCGCTCAGTTGGCTGCTGGTCTACGACAACGCCGACGACCCGCACGAACT
>NZ_JBEYSL010000774.1:0-2087 GCF_040642735.1 Micromonospora sp. NPDC047753
TACACCGGCAGAAGCCGCGGTGCTGCTGCGCGTCCCGGAGTCCTGGTTACGCCGCCGCGCCGGCCGCCGCCAAATCCCGCGCACCTTCCTCGGCAAGCACCTGCGCTTCTCCGCCGACGACCTCACCGCGATCATCGCGGCCGCATCACAACCCGCCGCCGCCCGTCGACGCACCCCTCGGCCACCGCATCGCACCGGCGACTTGCCACCGCCGGGAAGTCACGCGTCCATCACCACCACACCGAACCCGTACCCGAACTGATCGGAGCAACCCCATGGCCTGGGTGGAAAAACGCGGTACCCGATTCCGCGTACGCCTGCGCATGCCCGACGGCACCGTCACTACCGACTCATCCCACGACCTCCGCGCCGATGCCGTCATCCGCGCCAAAGAGATCGACGTCGAGACCGCCCGTGACACCTTTATCGACCCCCGCGGCGGACGAATCACCCTCGCGGACTGGGTCCCGATCTGGGAAACGACCCACCAAGCTGGCCCCGCCACCTGGGCCGCCTACCGCAGTCATCTCCGGCTGCACATCCTGCCCGCCCTCGGCCCGCTCCCGCTGGTCGACATCCGCCGCCAACACGTCAAGACCCTCGCCGTCGCCTTGGGTAAACGCCTGTCACCCCGATCCGTCGCCGACGTGATCATGGTTCTGTCGATGGTCCTGCAAGAGGCCGTCGAAGACCGACGCATCCCCTTCAACCCCTGCCGGGGAGTCCGCATCCCCAAGGGCATCCGCGCTGAGCGACCGCATGCCACCGCCGAGCAGGTCGCCGCGATCGTCGCCCGCCAAGCCCGCACCAGCGACGGACTGCTCATCCTCACCGCCGCCTACACCGGCATGCGATGGGGAGAACTCACCGGCCTCACCCGCGACAACCTCGACCTCACCAACGGCAGCATCCACGTACACCCCGACGTTGGCGCGCTACACGAGGTCGAAGGCAAGCTGTTCCTCGGCCCACCCAAGACCAACGACTCCGTCCGACACATCCGGCTGCCCCGCTTCCTGACCAACCTTCTCGCCGTCCACCTAACTGAACAACCCCACGACATCGTGTTTCCCGGCGCCCGCGGTCACCACCAGCGACGCTCCAACTTCAACCGCCGCGCCTGGACCCCCGCCGTCGCCGGCAACCCCCACCGGGGCACTCCACCGGTCCTGCCCGGAATGCACTTTCACGACTTACGCCACACCCACAAGACTTGGCTCATCGAGGACGGCATCCCCGAGATCACCCAAGCCCGCCGCCTCGGCCACCACCTCGCCGGCGTGCGCGGCATCTACAGCCACGTCACTGAACCGATGATCACCAACGTCGTCGATGCCCTTCAACGCCGGTGGGAAACCACTCAGCCGGACCGTAGCGTCGACATCGTCCGACGACTGCGCGCCGTCGCCTAACAGCAGGGGAGGAGGAGTCATGCTCCAGGCCTTCGTCGCAGAACCACCGTGCGCGGTGTGTGAGCGACCGGCAGCACACATCGAACTCATCGCCCCCGGTACCCGGCCGGCGGACTGGCAGCGCTGGTCACGGGCGCAGCGCGACGCCTACAACGCTGCCCGACAGCATCACGACGACCAGCAGTGGTGGCTGCTGTTCTCCGGGATCGAGGCGGGCAACGGATCTGGCCGGCCGGTGGACCTGGCAGAGGCGCAACGGATTGCCGGCGCCTTCGCTCAGCCGTACCGGTACGCGGCCGTAGCCTCCGCCGGCTTCTACGACGACGCCGGATTCTGCGGCCAGTGCGACGTCCCGTACTGCTACCACCATTGGAACGTCTCCACCACCGGCTATGGACAATGCCCTCAAGGCCACGGTAAGAGCCTCGATCCACACTGGTGGCCCGACGATCTCTTGGGGCACTAAATTCACAGTCCGGCTGCGGGCCGCGTCGGCTCAGGAAGACGATCCGCGATAACGCTCAATAGGTTCCGCACCCGCGCTGGGTGCCGAAGATGGTCGTCTGCCAGCGCCGCGTGTTCGTGTCGCGAGCACCGGCGCCGACCGTCAGCCGGTTGATGCGTTCACGGCGGTGCCGCAGCACAGTGTCAGCCAGTCCGGCGTGCAGCTGCGAG
>NZ_JBEYSL010000775.1:0-2074 GCF_040642735.1 Micromonospora sp. NPDC047753
GCCGGTCAGGAGGCGATCGTGGCCGCCGCCGGGCTGGCCCGGGCGGAGCTTCCCGCAGACACCGCGACGGCCCGGTTGGCCGAGTTGGCCGAGGCCGGCGACGCCGACGCTCTACGGGCGCTGCGCGACGCCGGAACGGCACTCGGCGTAGCGGTGGCCGGCGTCGTCAATCTGCTCGACCTGGACACCGTGGTGCTCGGTGGCGGTTACGCGGCGCTCGCGCCCTGGCTGTGTCCCCCGGTCCTCGCCGAGATCGGTGCCCGGGTGCTCACCGCGGCCTGGTCACCGGTCACGGTCCGTCCGTCGACGCTCGGCGCGGAGGCCGCCGCGGTAGGCGCGGCCGGCTCGGTGGCCCGCCGGATCGTCGCCCAGCCCGCCGGCTGGCTGGCCCGCGCCGGCTGATCGCCACCCCGCGCCGTGCATCGCTGTCGGGGGGAATCGGTACCCTTGCTATCAGGCAACGATCCCCGGTGAGGAGTCGAGAAGCAGCATGCGCACACGTCGTCAGACGCGAGCCGGCGTCCGGCGGTGACCACGACCCAGCGACCCGGCGGCACCCCGTTGCCGGCCGACGAGCGGTTGGCCCGGGAGTTGCTCGACGGGCTCGCCGAGGCCGTGCTGACGACGGACGAGGCCGGTCGGGTCACCCTGGTCAACGCCATGGCTGCCGAGTTGATCCCGGAGATCGACGCCGGCACCGAGCTGGCCGGGTGCTCGGTGGCGGCACTGGCCCGGGCTGTCGCCGGCGGCGCTGACCACTTCGACGCCGACCACCACGGCCGGCGACTGCGCGGCGTCCGACGGCAACTCGCCGGCTCCCGGTGGGCGTGGTACGTCCGCGACGTCACCGAGGAGCACGCCCGCGCCGACGCCCTGCTCGTCGAACGCTCCCGCACCGCGTTCCTCGCCCAGGCCGGCAGTCGGCTGGCGCTGGCCCTGCACCGCGACCAGGTCCTCCTTGCCACCACCACGCTCGCCGTTCCCTACCTCGCCGACGTCGCCGTCGCACTGCCCCGACCGACAGCGCCGGCCGAGCCGCACCCCCGATGGATCCGGTACGCCGACGGCGAGCCGGCCCCGATCACCGGGCTGGCCAGCCCCGCGCTGACCGGCTCCGTGCCCGGGCTGGCCGAAGCGCTGGCCGGCGACCGGGCCGAACCGGGCCCCTGGCCGGACGCCCCGATTACCGACCTGGCCGACCTGCTGCCGCCCGGGTTCGGCCCCCCGGGCATGATGCTGGTCAGCCCGCTTCTCAGCGCCAGCGGGTCGGCCGGTGCGCTGCTGCTCATCCGTCGGTCCGGGCGGGCCGGCTTCGACCGGCGCGACGTGGAGCTGGCCCGGGAGTTCGCCACCCGCGCGGGTGCCGCGCTGGCCATCGCCGACGTGCACGGCGAGCAGGCTCACCTGGCCCGGGTGCTGCAAACCAGTCTGCTCCCGCCCGAGCTGCCCGCCGTGCCCGGCGTGAGCCTGGCCGGCGGCTACCGGGCAGCGGGCGACACCCTCCGCATCGGCGGCGACTTCTACGAGGTGTTTCCGCACCCGGGCGGCGCCCTGTTCGCGCTCGGCGACGTGTGCGGCAAGGGTGTGGGCGCGGCGGTGCTGACCGGCCGGGTCCGCCAGTCGTTGCAGACGCTGCGGCTGGTGGAGCACCGCCCGCTGAAGCTGATCCACCTGCTCAACCAGGCGCTGTTCGACGCGCCGGACGCGGCACGGCGCAACCAGTTCACCACCCTGTTGCTCGGTTCCCTGGACCGGGGGCCGACCGGGCTGGACCTTCGCGTCGCCGGCGGAGGTCATCCGGCGCCACTGCTGGTCACCGCCGACGGCACCGTCACCCCGATCCCGGTCGGTGGCATGCCGGTGGGGGCGCTGACGGCCGCACGCTTCGCCGAGAGCCGGGTGCACCTCGATCCGGGCGATCTGCTGCTCGCGTACACCGATGGGGTGACCGAGGCGCGCGACCCGCGCGACGCGGCGATGTTCGGCGAGGCCCGGCTGCGTCTCCAGCTCGCCGGGCGGGATCTTGCAGGCGCAGCCACCGCCGCGGGCGTACTTGGTCAACCGTACCGGTTCC
>NZ_JBEYSL010000776.1:0-2072 GCF_040642735.1 Micromonospora sp. NPDC047753
AGCTGCATCAGCTGCTCCTGGAACAACGGCACACCCAGGGTCTTCTCCAGGGCGTTGCGCATCAGCGGGTGCGCGAAGGTCACCGGCTCCTGGCCGTTCTTGCGGCGGATGAACGGGTGCACCGAACCGCCCTGGATCGGGCCGGGGCGGATCAGCGCCACCTCGACCACCAGGTCGTAGAACTCGCGGGGCTTGAGTCGGGGCAGGGTGGCCATCTGGGCCCGGCTCTCCACCTGGAACACCCCGACCGAGTCGGCCCGGCAGAGCATGTCGTAGACCTCCGGGTCGTCCAGGGTCATGTCGCCCAGGTCGAGCCGGGACCCGATCATGTCGTAGCCGTAGTGCAGGGCGGAGAGCATGCCCAGGCCGAGGAGGTCGAACTTGACCAGGCCCACCGCGGCGCAGTCGTCCTTGTCCCATTGCAGGACGCTGCGCCCGGGCATCCGCCCCCACTCCACCGGGCAGACCTCGATCACCGGCCGGTCGCAGATCACCATGCCGCCGGAGTGGATGCCCAGGTGCCGCGGGAACGTCTGCAACTCGTTGGCGTACTCCACCACCTGCTCGGGGATGTTCTCGACATCGACGGTGGCGACCGAACCCCACCTGTCGATCTGCTTGCTCCAGGCGTCCTGCTGCCCCGGGGAGTAGCCGAACGCCTTGGCCACGTCCCGCACGGCCGACCGGGGCCGGTAGGAGATGACGTTGGCGACCTGGGCGGCGTGCTCCCGGCCGTAACGGGTGTAGACATGCTGGATCACCTCCTCCCGGCGGTCGGACTCGATGTCCACGTCGATGTCGGGTGGGCCGTCCCGTTCCGGGGCGAGGAACCGCTCGAAGAGCAGTTGGTGCCGGACCGCGTCCACATTGGTGATCCGCAACGCATAGCAGACCGCCGAGTTGGCCGCCGAACCCCGACCCTGGCAGTAGATGTCCTGGTCACGGCAGAACGTGACGATGTCGTAGACCACCAGGAAATAGCCGGGGAAACCCAGCTCCTCGATCATGTTCAGTTCGTGCTCGAGTTGCGCGTACGCCGTCGGGTGCGCCTGCGGCGGCCCGTAGCGCTCGTGCGCCCCGTCAGCTGTCAGCTTCCGCAGCCAACTCATCTCGGTGTGCCCCGGCGGCACCGGGTACGCCGGCAGCTGCGGCGCGACGAGTTGGAGGTCGAAGGCCAACTCGGCGCCGAACTCGGCGGCCCGCGCCACCGCACCCGGGTACGCGGCGAACCGGGCCGCCATCTCCGCGCCGCTGCGCAGGTGGGCGGTGGCCGCTGCGGGCAACCAGCCGTCGATCTCGTCCAGGCTGCGTCGGGCCCGGACCGCGGCGACGGTGGTGGCCAGCCGACGCCGGCCGGGGCTGGCGTAGTGCACGTTGTTGCTGGCCACCGTCGGCAACCCGGCCGCGGCGGCCAGCTCGGCGAGCGCGTCGTTACGGTCGGCGTCGACGGGATGACCGTGGTCGGTCAGCTCCACGGCCACCGTCTCCGCGCCGAAGAGCGCGGTCAGCCGGTCCAACTCGCGGGCCGCCGCGTCCACCCCCTCGGTGAGCAACGCCCCCGGCACGTGCCCCTTGCGGCAGCCGGTCAGCACCAGCACATGGTCACGCAGCTCGGCGGCGACCTCCTCCAGGTCCCCGTAATCCGGGCGGCCCTTCTCCCCGCCGCGCAGCTGGGCGCGGGCGATGGTGGTGGCCAGCCGGGCGTACCCCTCGTGGCCGTGCGCGAGCACCAGCAGGTGCGCGCCGTGCGGGTCGGGCTCGCCGTTCTGCGGGCCGGGCAGGCCGAGGGACAGCTCCGCGCCGAAGATGGTCGGCAGGCCCAGCGTACGAGCCGCCTCGGCGAAGCGGACCACCCCGTAGAAACCGTCATGGTCGGTGACGGCGAGCGCGGTGAGCCCCAGCCGGGCCGCCTCCTCGGCCAGCTCCTCCGGGTGGCTGGCGCCGTCGAGGAAGCTGAAGTTGGTGTGCGCGTGCAGCTCCGCGTAGGGCACCACGCCGTCGGGGCGGGTCAGCTCCGGTGGCTGGTACTGCTCGCGGCGGCGGCTCCAGGCCGGAGAGTCGCCGCCATCGGC
>NZ_JBEYSL010000777.1:0-2066 GCF_040642735.1 Micromonospora sp. NPDC047753
TTCCGTGACTCGCACCCGCTGGACAACGACCCGACCCGCCGATTCGACGACGGCAACGGCCAGCGGACGCTGCTGGGCAGCATGGGCGTGAAGGCGGACCGGTTGGTCAGCTCGCCTTGGCGAGCGCCTCGAACTCGTCGTCGGTGAGCCGCACGTCGGCCGCGGCCACGTTCTCCTCCAGGTGCGCCACCGAGGACGTGCCGGGGATCGGCAGCATCACCGGCGAACGGCGCAGCAGCCAGGCCAGCGCGAGCTGCGCGGGCGACGCGCCGTGCGCGTTGGAGATGGCGTCCAGTGGGCCGCCCGGGCGGGCCAGCTCACCGGTCGCGATCGGGAACCACGGGATGAACGCGAGGTCGTTGCGCTCGCAGAACTCCAGCACGTCCTCGGCGCTGCGGTTGGCGAGGTTGTACAGGTTCTGCACCGACGCGATCGTGGTGATCGCCTGGGACTCCTCGATCTGCGCGACGCTGACCTCGGACAGCCCGATGTGCTGGATCTTGCCTTCCTCCCGCAGCAGCGCCAGCTCACCGAGCTGATCGGCGAGCGGCACCTTCGGGTCGATCCGGTGCAGCTGGTACAGCGGGATGCTGTCCAGGCCGAGGTGACGCAGGCTCAGCTCGCACTGCTGGCGCAGGTACTCCGGGCGGCCCAGCGCACGCCAGTCGCCGGGGCCGGAGCGGCTCAGCCCGGCCTTGGTCGCGATCACCAGGTCATCGGCGTACGGGTGCAGCGCCTCCCGGATCAACATCTCCGAGACGAACGGCCCGTACGAGTCGGCAGTGTCGATGAACGTCACGCCCAGCTCGACCGCACGGCGCAGCACGCGAACCGCCTCGGCCGGGTCCTTCGGGTCACCCCAGACACCCGGGCCGGTGATCTGCATGGCCCCGTAGCCGAGCCGGTTGACTGTGACATCGCCACCGATCCGGTACGTGCCGGACGCCTTCGCGGGCTGCTCACTGATATTTGTCGCCATTGCCCGATCCCCAATCGTCTCGTCGTGGCGGGCGTGGACAGCGCGGACGTGAAGAGCCCACCCGCCACCGATGGATCATCCCCCGGAACCCTTCCGCCATGCCGCCGGTCGGCCGAGTGTGGGCGCGGACACTCCGTCAGCGCGCCGAAGCGAGTTGCCGGGAAGCGCCCGGTACGACCGGGGTGTCCGTGCGACGCTGGCCGGAGCCGGTGCGTTCCGGCGCGACGGCGGAGGGAGCACCCATGGGAGTGCCGCAGGTCAACTTCGCGCTCGACACGTACGAGTGCATCGTGATCTATCCCGGCGCGGCCGGGCGGGCCCTGCCCGCGGAGACCGTGCAACGGTTGCAGGCCGAGCACGCCGAACACATGCAGGCGTTGCAGCGACGCGGCATCGTCCTGGTCGCCGGCTCAGTGGACGGGCCGGCGCGCGAGCCGGATCCGCCGATCGGCTTCGGGCTGGCCCGCACCGGCAGCGTCGAGGATGTCCGCAGCGTGCTGGAGGCCGACCCGGCGGTGCAGGCCGGGCTCTACCGGGTGGAGGTGCTGACCTTCCTCTGCCCGGCCGGTTCCCTGGAGTTCCCGCTGGTCAAGGCGGACAGCTGAGCCGCCGGTCCATCGGTGGCTGTCGTGATGGCGACGGCGCTCGACCGCCTGCCGGTGCTACGGTCGCGCCCAGCGCGGGCCGCCGCCGGGGCGTACCCGGTGTCGTGGGTCGGCCCCGGTCGAGGAGTCGCCATGGTCTCCGCCGCCACCCCCGATGTCGCGTCGGCCGCCGCCCGACTGCGTGCCCTGCTCGGCGACCGGCTGCACGAGCCGGGCGATCCCGGTTACGCCGTCACCACCCGGCTCTGGAACGGCGCTGTGGCCCGCACGCCCGCGCTGGTCGCCGCAATTCAGGACTCCGACGAGGTGGCCGAGGCGGTCCGCATCGCCACCCGGTGCCACCTGCCCCTCTCGGTCCGCTCCGGAGGGCACGACTGGGCCGGCCGGGCGCTGCGCGACGGCGCTCTGGCGCTCGATCTGACCGGGCTGCGCGCCGTCCGGGTCGACCCGGACGCGGCCACTGTGACCATCGGCGGCGGCGC
>NZ_JBEYSL010000778.1:0-2057 GCF_040642735.1 Micromonospora sp. NPDC047753
GGTACTGCGCCAGGAGCTTGGCGAGCGCCGGGTTCTTGGCGCCCTTGAAGACGACGACCCGGCCCCTGGCTGCTGGCGCCCTCGGGCAGGCGTGCCCACGACGGGCGGTTGGGCGGCTGGAGCGTCGCGACCATCATGGTCGGCTGGGAGAGCGACGGTGCGTCACTGACCGGGCTGAGTACCGCGGTGTGGCTGTTGGCGTCGCCCAGACGATCCCGGGTCACCTGCACCTCGGTCAACAACGCGCCGGCGTCCGCGGGCCGCGCTCCCGGGTCGCGGCGGGTGGCCCGCTGCACCAGGTCGTCGAGGACCGACGGCAGGCCCGGCACCAACGTCGAGGGCGCCGGCACGTCCCGGTCGACGTGCTGCCAGGCGACGTCCACCGGGCGGTCCCCGTCGTACGGCACCCGACCGGTGAGCATCTCGAAGAGCACGATGCCGGCCGAGTAGACGTCGGTGCGCGGATCGGCGCGGCCCTCGGTGACCAGCTCCGGGGCGACGTACGCCACGGTGGCCATCAGCTGGTTGCCCTGCTCCTCGTCGGCGCTCGCCTCGACCGCCCGGGCCAGCCCGAAGTCGGCCACCTTCACGACGCTGTCGACCAGGTTGGCGACGCCACCGGTAGGCGCCTCCGCGACCAGCACGTTCTCCGGCTTGACGTCGCGGTGCACGAGACCGGCCCGGTGCGCGGCGGCGATCGCGGCGAGCATCTGCTCGGCGATGGCCAGCGCCTCGTCCGGGTTGAGCCGGCGTCGCTCGGCCAGCACGTCCCGCAGCGTGCGGCCACGGACGTACTCCATCACCAGGTACGGGAGGCCGGCGTGCGTGCCCTGGTCGTAGACCGCCACCACGTTCGGGTGGGTCAGCCGGGCGATGGTCTTCGCCTCGTCGGTGAACCGGGCCACGAAGTTGGCGATCCGGGCCCGTGCCTCGCTCGCCTGGGTCGGGTGAATGATCTTGACAGCGACGGTGCGCTCTAGGCGTTCGTCGGTGGCGGTGTACACGGTCGCCATGCCACCACGGGCCACGCGACCGCGAATGCGGTAGCGCCCGTCGATCAGCGAGCCCAGCAACGTGTCGGCGACCTGAGTGTCCATCGGCAGGCAGTCTATGTGTCCAGAGGGTGAAGGATGAACAGGATGCTACAGCCGTACGCCGAACCGGTCCGTCCCGCCGCGTTCTCGGCCCCTTGTTCGCTGGTCAGCGGCGATCAGGAAAGAGGACGCGGAGGGGCCGCCCGGGGTGCCGGTGGCTCGTCGCGGCGGCGGCGTGGCAGGGTGGTCGGGTGACCGAACCCGTACCCGACCAGGCCGCGCCCGGCCTGGAGCTCGCCGGCCCCACCGACCCGGCCGACTGGTTGACCCTGCCCGACGTCGCCGAACGCCTCGACGTGTCGATCAGCAAGGTGCACCAGATGATCCGTGACCGGGAGCTGTTGGCGGTCCGCCGCGACGGCGTCCGCCGGATCCCAGCGGACCTGGTTGCCAACCAGACCGTGCTCAAGCACCTGCCCGGCGTGCTCAATCTGCTCGCCGACAACGGCTACGACGACGAGGCCGTCCTGCGTTGGCTCTACGAGCCGGACGACACCCTCCCGGGCGCCACCCCGGCCGCCGCCCTCTCCGGCGACCAGGCCCGCGAGGTGAAGCGCCGAGCCCAAGCCCAAGGCTTCTAACCCCCCACCCGCCTTCGGTGTTTCCGCGCCTTCCGGCGTTGATCATGAGGTTGGCGGCGCGAGACGCCGAGGCGAAGGTCGCCAACCCCATGATCAACCCGGCGGGGCGGGGGCGAGGGCGGGGCAGCCCGGCGGGGCGGGGGCGGGTGAGGTCAGTCGGCTCGGCGGGTTGCGGCTATGGCCAGGTCGACCAGGGCTTGGCGGGCCTCGGTGTCGAGGTCGACGGCGGTCAGGGCGGCCAAGGCGGCGTCGGTGAGTGTGGCGATCCGCTGTTCGGTACGGGCCAGCGCCCCGCTCCCCGAGATCACCTCGCGGAGCCGGGCCACCCCGTGCTCGTCCAGCTCCGGGTCGCCGAGGCGGCCGAGCAGCAGCTCGCGGCCCG
>NZ_JBEYSL010000779.1:0-2057 GCF_040642735.1 Micromonospora sp. NPDC047753
GGAACGCTTGGTCACGCGTACCGTCTTCATGCTCTTGATCTCGCGACGCAGCCGGGAGATGCGGTGGCGGATGCGCCGCCGGTCGGTCTCCAGCTCCCGCGAGGGGGCCGAAGACCACCATCATCAGGACGGTGGGCAGCAGGAACAGGCCCGCCTGGGACACCGTCTTGCCGAACCCGTACCCGGTGGCCGCTGGGAGTTGCAGCAGGGTCGGTACCAGCACGAACGTCCCGAACATCGCGAAACCGAGGATCAGGGCGACGAGGTCGGTGGCCCAGACACCGCGGATCCGCATCAGGCGCATGTCGATGAGGGGCTCGCGTACCCGCAGCTCGACCCGGACGAACACCACCATCGCGACCACGCCGAGCAGGAACAGGCCGATGGTCTTCGGCTCGGTCCAGCCCCAGCCCTGCCCCTTGCTCACGGCCAGCAGCAACGAGATCAGCGACACCGACAGGATGGCCGCGCCGAGCATGTCGAGCCGTCCGGGCGTGCGGACCCGCGACTCGGGCATCCCGAAGATGGTTCCGAGCAGCGCGACGACGACGAGGACCAGTGGCAACCAGAACAGCCAGTGCCACGACAGGTGCTCCACGATCGGGCCCGCGGCCACGATGCCGACACCTGCGCCGACACCGAAGATCGCCGACAGCAGGCCGACGGTGACGCCGACCTTCTCCCGGGGCAGTTGGTCGCGGACGATGCCGATCGAGAGCGGCAGGATCGCTCCGGCGGCTCCCTGTAGCGCCCGCGCGACGATCAGCACGGTCAGGTTGGGGGCCAGAGCGGCGAGCAGTGTGCCCGCGGCGAGGACCGCGAGGACGCCGATGAGGACCCGGCGCTTGCCGACCATGTCACCGAGACGTCCGAGAATGGGCGTCAACACCGAGGCGGCCAACAGGTACGCCGTGAGCACCCAGCTGATGTCTCCGGTCGAGACGCCCAGGTCCCTTCCGATGGTCGACAGCGCGGGCGCGACCAGCGACTGGAGCACCGCGAACGCCAGGCCGCCCAGCGACAGGTACAGCACCAGGAGGATGCTGTTGGCGCGCGGGGCGGCGCCGGACGCGGAGTCGAGGTTCGTCGACTCCTCGATGGTGTGGGTCATGAGATCCCCGAACTAGATGTAAACGTTTGCTGACTTAGCCAGTATCCGCAGCCCAGGACTCATGTCAACAGTCGTTTACGTCACCATCGGCTCGTACCGGACCTTGCGGTCGACAGAAAGTCAACATATGTTTACTTGCTGGCCCGCACCGAGCAGCAGATAGCCGGACGGCAATACACCGACTCCGCGCCAGAGCGACAGGAAGGACGCGCCGTGACAGCAGAACCGCCCGTCCCCACGACCAGCAACACCGCCGGCGAACCGCCCCAGCGTCGCCGTCGGGACGCGGCCGAGACCCGGCAGTTGCTGCTCGACGCCGCCCGCCAACGCTTCGCCCGGGACGGCTACGCGGCCACCACCGTCCGGGACATCGCCGACGACGCGGGCGTCAACGTGGCGCTCATCAGCCGCTACTTCACGTCCAAGGAAGGCCTGTTCGAGGCGTGCCTGCGTGCTGCCGGCGACGAACTGGGCCGAACCACCGGTCAGACGCCGGCCGACCGGGTGCCCGAAGCCATCGCCCGGCACATCGCCGGCCTCGGCGCGGCGGGCCTGTCGAGCCAGCTCGCACTGCTGTTGCGGTCGTCCGGGGACGCGGAGGCCGACGATATCCGGCGTGGCGTGCTGGCCCGTTCCAGCGAACAGCTGGCAGCGGCTCGCGGGTGGCGTCCCGGCGATCCGGACAGCCAACAAGTCCTGCTCCGCGCCCAGATGGCCCTCGCCGCCGGCATCGGAGTCGCGGTGCTGCGGTCGTCGATCCGGCTGGAACCGCTGAGTTCAGCCACCGAGCATGACCTGGTCGGACCGCTGCGCGGCCTGGTCGACGCGCTGCTGCCACCGCACTGAGCGCAGGCCACCCCGGTAGCGCGTGGGGCGGGCCGAGCCCGGCCACGGCGGTGAAGGCCGCGCTCTCACTCGGCAACTTCTGGGCCTGCGTGATCTCGCG
>NZ_JBEYSL010000780.1:0-2041 GCF_040642735.1 Micromonospora sp. NPDC047753
CCTCCGGGTTGGCGGCCAGGCCGAGCTCGCTGCTGCCCAGTCGGAGGGCGACGAACTCCGGTGCGCCCTCGTCCGGGAACCGGTAGGTCAGCTCGAAGCCGACCACGTCCCGGTAGAACGCGATCAGTCGTGGCAGGTCAGGTGTCGTCACGATCGGAAACGCTTCGGTGAACACGGACCACCTCCAAGCCGGACCCTAGCCGGTGCCGGGTCCAGCAGGAACTACCACTGTCGATCCCGGTAGAAGTTGTCGCCTCGTTCCGGGCTTCGAGCTGAGCACAGTCGCTGGACTGCCACAGGGGCCAGATCTGCTCACGGCGCCGCGCGTCGGAGGCCGGCGAGAACGAGGGTGATGAGGCCGTCCGCGTCGGTTCGGTAGGTCGGGTGGTCGTAGGCCGCACAGATGCCGTGGAGGGCCATCATGACGGCGCCGGCTCCCACGTCGTCGCGCATGGTCCCGGTCCTGACGGCAGCGGCCAAGAGGTCGTCGATCACCTGGCCCAGGGCTTGGGCACCCTCTGCCAGCGCGCCCGATTGGGTGGCCATGAGCGTGGCGAGTGTGCGGGCGAGGCCCTCGTGGCGGTGCAGGTGCTCCACGAAGCCGCGCAGGAAGGATTCCAGCGCCTCGTCGGCGGGGAGGGTGGCCTGCAGCTCGTAGGCGCGGTCGCACATCGCGGTGAGTTCTTCGCGGTAGACCGCCTCAGCCAGGGCTTCCCGGGTGGGGAAGTGGCGGTAGAGCGTGCCGGTGCCCACGCCAGCGAGTTTGGCGAAGTCGTCGAAGCGCAGGTTGAAGCAGCCGCTGGCGAAGAGCTCGCGGGCCTTCGCGATCAGGGCGTCCCGGTTGCGGCGGGCGTCGGCGCGCAGTGGCTTGGCATCGGTCACGTGGGGCTCCAGGTTGACAAGTGGAGACTGTCTCCATATTTTTAGAAACGGAGACAGTCTCCGATTATAGGGTACGAGGTGCCGCGTGAAGATCTTGATGTTCGGCCGGGGCGTCATCGGCGCGACGTACGGGTGGGCCCTGGAACGGGCCGGGCACCACGTCGAGTTCTATGTCCGGCCGGGGCGGGCGGCAGCGTACGGCGATGCGATTGATCTCGACCTGCTCGACGCCCGGCGACGGCCGTGGGGGAAGCGCGTCGCCGAGAGGTGGCCGGTGCGCTACCGCGAGTCACTGGAGCCGGACCATGACTTCGATCTGATCGTGCTGAGCGTGCAGCACTACAACTTCGCGGAGGCCGCGGCCTTCCTGGGGCCGCGCGTGGGCAACGCCACTGTGCTCGTCTTCAACAACCTCTGGGTCGAGCCGATGACCGCGACCGAACACCTTCCCGCTGACCAGGTGGCCTGGGGCTTCCCCGGGGCTGGCGGCGGCTTCGGCGACGACGGTGTGCTGCGTGGGGCTCTGCTGCCCGTGGTCTTCTTCGGCACTCTCGACCGGCCGCCGACCGAGCGCGAGCGGGCCGTGCGCCGGGTGTTTCGCGAGGCGGGGTTCAGGCTCCAGGAGAGCTCCGACTTCCGTGGCTGGCTGTCGATCCACTTCGTTCAGAACGCGGGCCTGCACACACAGAGCCTGAAGCAGGGCTCGTTGTCCAAGCTGACGCCCGGCAACATACGCGAAGCGATCCTCGCCATCCGCGAACTCCTGCGGCTCGTCGAGGCTCGCGGCGTTGATCTGCGGCGGCACCGCAGCGAGCTATTTCCTTTCACCGCGCCCGTCTGGCTGGCCGCACCGGTGATGGCCTGGCTGTTCAGGCACTTCCCGCCGATGCGCCTGGTGATGGAAGCCCACGCCAACCCCGAGGAGCTGCGCGCGGTCTGCCGCGACACCCTGGCGGAGGCGCGCAGGCTGGGCGTTGAGGTGCCCCGACTGGAGGCGGCCGAGCCCTACTTCGCTGCCGAGAGAGCGGCCTAGGCATCCACGCGCTGGTGCTGAAACGCCTCAGCTTGATCTTTAACCTGCGGGGCGGTGGCATCGACCCCGGCTGATCATGGGGACAGCCCTTGGTCGATCATTCCTCTTGTCTAGGGAAGAAGATCG
>NZ_JBEYSL010000781.1:0-2035 GCF_040642735.1 Micromonospora sp. NPDC047753
AGGTCGACGATCATGATGTGTTCGGCGCGTTCCTTGGCGCTGGCGAGCAGTTCGGCGCGGCCGATGGCGGTGGCCGGGCGGGTGCCCTTGATCGGTCGGGTGATCACCTGCCCGTCGGTGACCTCGACGAGGGTTTCCGGGGAGGCGCAGCCGATGGCCCAGCCGTCGCCGGTGAGGACGCCGCCGTAGCGGGCGCCGGGCAGCGCGCCGAGGCGCTTCAGGGCGGGCAGGGGGTTGCCGCTGTAGGGGGCGGCGGCGTGGCCGACGAGGTTGCTCTGGTAGACGTCGCCGCGGCCGATGGCGGCGCGGACCGCGTCGACGGCGTCGGCGTGCTGGGCGGGGGTCCAGCTCTCGGCCCAGTCGCCGAGCCACCACGGTGGCGGTGGTCCGGGCCGGGTGAACCGGGTGGGGCCGTGCTGGTAGACCACGACGACGAGGTCGGGTAGGGCCGGTGCGGGCTCGGGCGCCCCGGTGGGTGCGCCGGCCAGCAGCGCCCCGGCGGCGGCGGACAGGTACAGCGCCGCGCCGCAGACCCCGGTGCCGTGCTGTCCGGTGGCGGGTCGGGTCAGGTCGTGCAGGGGTAGGCCGTGCGCGGCGAGGAACTCCTCGGCGAGGGCCGCGGGGTCGCCGCCGTCGCCGCGGGACCAGTGCAGGCGGGCGCGTTCGGTCAGCGCGCCCCGGCACGCGGCCGGCGCGGCGGGTACATCGACGGTCGCAGCCGGGCCGCTGCTCGCGGCGCACACCTTTGGGAGCGTTTCCACGCCGTACGGTCCAACCTTCCTCATCCGTTCAGTGGATTTCCCGTGCACCAGGCGGGCACCTGCTCGATGCTGGACACTTTCGCTTGGTACTGTGCGTCACTGGTCATGTGAACCATGACACAGTGCCCCCACAGTCCGGAGAACCCGATGTGCCAGCACCAACCGACCTGCCCCTCCGCTGAAGCCACCGACCGGGAAGCCGCGCGGGTCCTCGCCTGCTTCCGTGAGCAGGGCTGGAGCCTGCTCTGCAACGGTGTCATCGTCTTCGAGGACACCGGCGAGCTGCTTCCCGACGGCAGCAGCATCGCACCGCACCGTGGCCCCGCCCGCCACGCCCTCGTGGCCTGACCGACCACTCAGCGTCACCGTTTAGCCGCCGTCGACCCAGGCTAGTCCCCCGGTAAGGGACGTCCCCGCCCAGGTCGCAGCGGCTGCCGGGGCAGGCCGTACCGCCCGCCCCGGCGCGCCGTCGTCAGTCTCGACCGGCTGCGGCGTCGTCAGTCCTCGAACGCCTCCGGCGACGGGCACGAGCAGACCAGGTTCCGGTCGCCGTACGCGCCGTCGATGCGCCGCACCGGCGGCCAGTACTTCCCGGCCCGGTCCACCCCGGCCGGGTACGCGCCCACCGACCGCGGGTACGCGTGCGACCACTCGTCACCGCTGACCATCGCCGCGGTGTGCGGCGCGTTTGCCAGGGGGTTGTCCCCCGCCGGCCACGCCCCGGAACCCACCTGCTCGATCTCCGCGCGGATCGCGATCATCGCGTCGCAGAACCGGTCCAGCTCGGCCAGGTCCTCGCTCTCGGTCGGCTCCACCATCAGCGTTCCCGCCACCGGGAACGACATCGTGGGCGCGTGGAAGCCGTAGTCGATCAGCCGCTTCGCCACGTCGTCGACGCTCACCCCGGTCGCCTTCGTCAACGGCCGCAGGTCGAGGATGCACTCGTGGGCCACCAGGCCCTTGTTGCCGGCGTACAGCACCGGGAAGTGTCCCCGCAGCCGCGCCGCCACGTAGTTCGCCGCGAGGACCGCCACACCGGTGGCCCGGGTCAGCCCCTCGGCGCCCATCATCCGCAGGTACGCCCACGGGATCGGCAGGATCCCCGCCGACCCGTACTTCGCCGCCGAGATCGCCGGCGTGGCGTCGACGTGCGCGCCCAGCGGGTCACCGGGCAGGAACGGCGCCAGGTCCAACGAGGTGGGCGGGGACCTGATCGGCAATGCCCTGTGGCTCGGCGTACCCCTGCGGGAACTGCTGGACGAGGTCGAGCCGGA
>NZ_JBEYSL010000782.1:0-2030 GCF_040642735.1 Micromonospora sp. NPDC047753
CCAAGGGTCCACAGCACCAGCCCGCCGGCCAGCGACGCCCCGGCCAGCGCCAGGTCCCGGCCGGATCGTCGCCGCCGAGCTGACCAGCAACCTGGTCAAGCACGCCGACGAGGGTGTCCTGCTGCTCCGACCGGTACCGCGGCGACGAGCACCTGGCGGCGCGACGGGCCGGAGGGAGAGGTCATGACGTGCCTTTCCATGGGGGTGGACGCGCCTCGTGAGCGCCTTGCGCACCCTAACCAGCAGCGGGCACCGCCGCACGACAGCCCCGGTCGTTGCAGCGGTTTCCGCAGGCCGACGCAGGGTAGGGCGGTCGGGGACGGCATTCGCGGGAGACCCCCGCTTCCCGCGCGCAGCGAGGAGAGTTTTCAGTGAGCGAGGACCAGCACACCCAGCAGGACCCGACCAGCCAGTACGGAGGGCAGTCCGGTCAGCCCGCGCAGCAGCAGTCGGCGCCCGGCTCGACCGCGGAGATGAACCCGCGGCCGGACCACGGGGAGGAGTCGTACCGGGGCAGCGGCAAGCTCGACGGCAAGCGGGCGCTCATCACCGGTGGTGACTCGGGGATCGGCCGGGCGGTCGCGATCGCCTTCGCCCGGGAGGGCGCGGACGTGCTCATCTCGTACCTCAGTGAGGAGGAGGACGCCGACGCCCGGGAGACCATCCGGCTGGTCGAGGCTGCCGGCCGGCGGGGCGTCGCGGTACGCGGCGACGTCACCGACGAGGCGCACTGCCAGGAACTGGTCGACCGGGCGGTGCGCGACCTGGGTGGTCTCGACATCCTGGTGAACAACGCGGCGTACCAGATGTCGCAGGACAAGGGGATCCTCGGGATCAGCACCGAGCAGTTCGACCGGGTGTTCAAGACCAACCTGTACGCGATGTTCTGGCTCTGCAAGGCAGCCATTCCGCACCTGGCCGAGGGGTCGGCGATCATCAACACGTCGTCGATCCAGGCGTTCGACCCGTCGCCGCAGTTGCTGGACTACGCCACCACCAAGGCGGGGATCGCCAATTTCACCAAGGCGCTCGCTGCCGACCTGGCCGAGCAGGGCATCCGCGTCAACGCGGTCGCACCGGGCCCGGTGTGGACGCCGTTGATCCCGGCCACCATGCCGGAGGAGAAGGTGAAGCAGTTCGGCACCGACACCCCGGAGGGGCGTCCCGGGCAGCCGGCGGAGCTGGCACCCGCGTACGTCTTCTTCGCCTCGCAGGAGTCCAGCTACGTGACCGGCGAGATCCTTGGGGTCACGGGCGGTCGACCGACCAAGTGAACCGCCGTCGGGTGGGCGTCCGCTCGGGATGCCCACCCGATGCTTGTGGCTCGCCGGTCAGCGTGGCCAGGCGGCGAAGCGCTGCCGGATCGCGGCGACGTCGACGGCGCCCAGGCCGTACCGGCCGAAACGCTGGTCGGAGAGCCGGTCCAGATAGCGGCCGGCGGCGCGCACGTCGTCCGGGTCCAGCGCGGGGTCGACCTGCCGTGCCAGCACCAACAGTTCGGTCACGTCGTAGTGGTCGAGGGCTGCGGCCACGTCGATGAAGTCGCGAACCTCCCGCCGGTTGACCAACGCCGCGATCTTGTTCGCCACCAGGTCACGAACGTCCATCACCGGGCCGAGGTCCATCACCACCGGACTCTGCTGGCGGTCCAACCGGGCGAGGCTGAGCCGAATCTGCCGTCCGTCGCGGCTCACCACGAAGTCCTTCATGTCCTGCTCGTACCCGTCGAACAGTTCGGCCAGCTCGCTGTCCGGGTCGGCGTCACTGACGATGAACCCGGCCCGCTCCAGGGCCACCCGCACCCCGGCGGACGCCGCCGCCGCGGCACCCTCCACGTCCGCGAAGAGGTCCACGTCCTCCGTCGGTCGGGCGACCAGCCCGTGCGCCGCCCACGCCACCCCACCACCCAGAACGAACCGGTACGGCCCGGCGGCGGCCAGCGCCACCCGGCTGTCCAGCTTGATGGCCAGCGCGATGAACGCGATCAGCGGCAGCAGCACCGCCAGCGCCAACGACGAGACGGACCGGTC
>NZ_JBEYSL010000783.1:0-2030 GCF_040642735.1 Micromonospora sp. NPDC047753
GGTCGACGCTGCACGACGAGTGCGTGGCGTACGTCCGCGCCACCGCCGCCTGACGCAGCTCGCAGGCGGTGCGGCGGTGCGCCGTACCATCGATGACAATAGCAGAACGGTGGCGGGTCCTCCGGGTCCCTTGTGATTCCCAGGTCCGCGCAGTTGAACGCGCTGCCCGCTCCATGGAGGCGCCACCCCCGACTCGGCGTGTACCGGAACAGGTACGCGCCGTCGCCCTGCTGTTTCGGGTCCCAACCGGTCGCCCAGTCCTTCCAACAGTCCACCCTGTCCGGGCTGATCCGGTAACCGTCCGGCAGACCGGGGACGCGGTTCAAGGTCGCCGCCGTTACCGGGCAGCCGTGGTCGGGCCGCCCACCCGCCGTCGTCCTCGAAGGCCGTGCTGGGGTCGTCGGCGCCGACGGTGGTGGCGATGATGCCGACGGTGTCGGCGAGGCGGAGGTCGGCTCCGTCGAGGGCGGGGGGATGGGGACAACCGTCGGTGGATCGGTGGCCGGCGGCGCTGGAGGACCAGAGATTCGGCCGCCCACCAGCGTCGCGGAGGCGACGATCGCCAGCACGCCCGTGGCCGCGGCGGTGCCCCTCGTGACAACGCTGCGCCGACGTAGCCGGCGGGACTCGTGCAGCGCGCGCTCATACAGGTCGGTGCTTCCGCCGTGCTCCGCCACATCGGTCATGACGCCGCGCAGCCGGTCGAGATCGTCGGTCAACGGGGGACTCCCTTCGTCTCCGTCGCCGACAACAGCTCGGGTGCGATCTGTCGCATCCGTGCCAGCGCCTTGCTCGTCTGGCTCTTGATCGTGCCGATCGAGCAGGACAACACATCGGCCGCCTCGGCCTCGCTGCGGTCCTCGAAGAAGCGCAGCACCAGCACCGCGCGTTGGCGGCGGGTGAGTTGATCCAGCGCCCGGAGCAGCGACAGTTTCAGGTCGGTGCGACCCGCGTGGTCGCTGTCCGGGTGAGCCCGGTCGGCCAGTTCACCAGACAGGTTCTCGACAATCCGGGTCCGTCGCCAGCGGCGGACATGCAGGTGGTACATGACGGTGCGGGTGTACGCCTCGAACTGTCCGCCGTCAGCGAGCCGACCCAGCGCCCGATGGGTGCGCGCCAGCGCGTCCTGCACCAGATCCTCGGCCAGGTGCCGATCGCCGGTCAGGAGGAAGGCGCTGCGTTGCAGCGCCGGCGTCCGGGCCCGGACGAACGCGTAGAACTCGGCCTCGGCCGGATCCTCCAGCCGGGCTCTGGTCCTCGTCGCCGGGACAGCCCGACGCGCCACTGGGTCGGCCACCATCGCTCCGCTTCTCGTCATCGGAACAACACCCGCAATCGTGAACTACCACAGGTCATGCTGTCTGCCACGAGCAGAACGGTGGCGGGTCGTCCGGGTCCTTCTCGATGCCCAGGTCGCCGCAGTCGAAGGCGCTGCCCTGTCCGTGGATGCGCCAGCCCTGGCTCTCGGTGTACCGAAAGAGGTACATGCCGTCGCCCTGCTGATTGCGGTTCCAGCCGAACGCCCAGCCTCTCCAGCACCCCACAGTGTCCGGGGTGATGCGGTCCCCGTGGGGTAGCCCGGGCACGCGGTTCAGGGTAGGTGCGGTCACGGGACAGCCGCCGTCGGGCCGCCTGCTCGACGGCGACGGCAGTGTCGGAGGTGTCGACGGCGATGCCGAGGGGGTCGACGCCGACGGCGGCGGGGTGGTGGTGATCGGGGCGGACGCCGTCCCGGGCGGGGTCGAGGGAAGTGCCTCGGCGACAGGTTGACCATCGGAGCAGCCGGCCGAGGCGACCGCGACGAAAACGGCGGGTACGAGGATGCGTAGTCCGGTGTGGAGAGCCATACCTGGTGAAAGGCCCGCCACACCGTAAAGGTTGCCGTCAGCTGACGGGATTTTCGCCCACCGGCTCGGGGCGCACTCCAAGCGTGATGAGTGGGACAACTCGCCGAGGGTCGGCACCTCCACGACGTGGCCGGGCCGACCGGTGCCCTACATCGTCATGGAGTTGGCCGAGGGTGAGACGCT
>NZ_JBEYSL010000784.1:0-2021 GCF_040642735.1 Micromonospora sp. NPDC047753
GTTGGAGCGGTGGGGGAGGGCTCAGCCCTCGAAGACGCCGGGGCGCCCCTGGCCGGCGGCGCGACGCCCGCCTCGGCCCGTGGTCCGCTCGCCGTCGCCGTCGGGCACAGCCACCCGCAGGTGCTCAGCGTCGACGGCGTCGGCGTGTACCGCATCGGCGCCAGCCTGGCCGCGCTCACCGCGAACGGGCACATCGACTGGACCGCGCCGGCCTGCGGCACTGTGGTGCACGCCGGCGCGACCGGTTCCTGGGCGGGCGTGATCCTGCTGGCCTTCCGTGACGGGCGGCTGGTGGAGGTCGGTACGGCCACCGCGCCGCCGCGGTCCCCCGCCGGCGCGACTGTCGGCATGTCCTTCGACGAGTTGGAGGCGATCTACGGCCGGCGGGGGTCGCTGATCCGCAACGACGCGGGGGACGCCGAGGCGTACCTGGTCCGGGTGGGGTCGCGGGTGGAGCTGTTCACCGGGCACCCGATCCGGCCGGGGGTGGGCTACTTCCAGGTCGGCCCGGCCAGCTTCGTCGAGCGGAACTTCCGGCAGGGCGTTTGCTGCTGACTTTTCCCAGGTACGGGGCGTCCGGTGTCGACCGGGCGCCCCGTACGTCGTATCGACTCGAGACGGAGGTTGGGCGGACACGATGATATCGGCGTAGACAACACTGTGTGCCACACAGTATGGTGTGACACATGGTTAGCGAGGACGTTCTACGGACGCACCTACAGGAGTTGCGTCGAGGCACCGTCGTGGTGGCCAGCCTGGTCGCGCTGCGCCGACCGGACTACGGCTACGCACTGCTGCAACGGCTCAGCGACCACGGCTTCCCGGTCGACGCCAACACCCTCTACCCGTTGCTGCGCCGCCTGGAGGACCAGGGGCTGCTGACCAGCGAGTGGAACACCGAAGAGAGCCGACCCCGCAAGTTCTACCGGACCAGCGACGAGGGCGAGTCGATGCTGAACCGGCTCCTCGACGACCTCGCCGCCGTGCAGACCTCCATCACCGGGCTGATCCAAGGAGTGGAACGATGAACACCCTGACCGACCGCTACCTCGCCGCCACCCTGCGATCGGTGCCCGCCCAGCGCCGCGACGAGATCGCCAACGAGCTGCGGGCCTCCATCGACGACATGATCGAGGGCCGGACCGATGGCGGGCAGGACGCCACCACCGCCGAGCGGGAGGTGCTCACCGAGCTGGGCAACCCCGACGTGCTGGCCGCCCGGTACGCCGACCGCCGGTTGCAGCTCATCGGCCCGACCTACTACCTGCTCTGGCTGCGGCTGCTGAAGCTGCTGCTCAGCTTCATCCCGGCGCTCGTCGGCACGGTCGTCACGGTGGTCGAGGCGGCGGAAGGAAAGGGTTTCGGCGCCATCGGGCCCGGCATCGTCGCGGCAATGCAGGTGGCGGTGCAGATCGCCTTCTGGCTCACAGTGACCTTCGCCATCATCGAGCGCACCCAGACGGCCGTGGACCTGCCGGAGTGGACCGTCGACCAGTTGCCCGACGCGCCGGTACGACGAGGCATCCCCCTCGCCGACACCATCGCATCCGTGATCATGTTGGTGCTGACCATCGCGTACCTGCCGCTACAGCACTACCACTCCTGGGTGAGCGACACCGACGGCGAGAACATCGCGATCCTCGACCCGGCCCTGTGGTCGTTCTGGCTGCCGGCGCTGATCGGCGTGCTGGCACTCAGTGTGGTCTTCGAGGTCGTGAAGTACCGGATCGACCGCTGGACCTGGGCCCTGTTCGGCACGAAGGTGCTGCTCGACCTGGCGTTCGCGGTGCCGCTGGCCTGGCTCGCGCTCTCCGACCGCCTGCTCAACCCGGCCCTGGCCGAGCGCCTGACCTGGGTGGCGGAGGCCGACAACCGGGACGGCATCGGCCTGGCCATCGCCGTGGGCGCAGCCGCGATCGTGGTCTGGGACCTGATCGACACGGCCCGGAAGACCCGCGAGCAGACGACCGCGTGAGCGACAACACCAGAGACGGCGGCCCGGCGCGTACCCCGCGCCGGGC
>NZ_JBEYSL010000785.1:0-2016 GCF_040642735.1 Micromonospora sp. NPDC047753
GGACCTTCCCCTCGGTGCCCAGCTTGGTCACCACGATGCTGGACCGGGCGACGTGCGCGGCGGGGAAGTTCGTCGTCGAGGCAACGTTCAAGGCGGCCCTCGTCGTAGGCGACGAGACGGCCAGCGCGTGCCTCCGCCTCGTACCCCCGGCGGGTCAGCTCGTCCTCGTCGTCGCCACCCTCGGCGTACGGGTCCACATCCGGCACCTCCTGGGCGAGGTGCTGCTCCAGGGACTCGCCCGCCCGCTCCTCGGCCGGCGTGGTGCCGAACCGGTTTGCCGCCGTCCAGTGGTCCTCGGCGATGATGCCGGTGTCGAGGGGGTCGCCGACCCGGTCGTCGTCGAGGGTGTCGGAGGCGTCCAGGACCCCGTCGTCCTCGGCCACGTTCCACTCGTCAACGGAATCCATCCGTTCGGTCTGGCTCACGGTGGTCTCCTCTTCGTCACGGTGCAGCAAAGCGGTCAGCTTATGACCGTGCAACGCGCCCGCACCCCGAGGTCTGCCCGCTGTGACGAACGGACCTCGGGACGGGCGGCACCGCGGTCGGTCAACGCTTCAGCAGCTCCGCCACGGCGTCGGTGAACTCCACCGGCTGCTCGATGTGCGCGAAGTGTCCGCTTCGCTCCAGCGTCACCAGTCGCGAGTCCGGAAGCCCCGCGTGCAACTGCTCGGCCCAGCGAGGACCACAGATGAAGTCGTACATTCCGACGATCACCACGACGGGCACTGTGATCTCACCGAGGTTCTCCCGCACGTCGAAGGGTGTGGGGTCCTGCGCGCCGGCCGGCGTCGCCCAGATCCGGACAGCCGCCTGAAACGGGGCGAACTCGTCCTGTCGGCCCCAGAAGTCCGCGAAGTACACCGGCAGGGCGGCGCGCAGTGCGGCCCCCAACGACTCGTCGTCCGTCGCGCCGCCGATCTGCGCGAAGGCAGCCGGGACCGCCGCTGCCTCCGGCCGGTCCGGGTGCCGCTGCGGGTAGGCGGCGAGGCCGCCCATGGCCTCGCCCCAGAACTCGGCACCGGTGACAGGTGAGGTGTCGTACAGGGCGAGGCCGGAGATCCGGTCCGGGTGGGCGAGCGCGTACCGCTGGACGACGAAGCCACCGTGCGAGTGCCCGAGGAGGTACACCCGGTCTTCGCCGAGGTGCTCGACGACAGCGTGCAGGAACCGGACATACGTGTCGAGACGGTAATCGGCGGGGTTGTCGAGCTGCCCCGACGCGCCCGTGCCCACCGGCTCGACGTAGACCATCGTGAAGTGCGTCTCAAGGCTGGGGGTGCGCAGATACGCCCACTCGATGCCTGGGCCACCCGAGTGCGCCACGCAGACCGGACCGGTGCCGGCGACGTGGTAGACCTGCCGAACGCCATCCACTGTGAACGTGTGGGCACCGGGTGCGAGGGCGCTGACGTCGTGGCTGGTGAAACCCATGAACTATCTCCCGATCCGAGACCCGCGCGGCGTCCGCCGACACGGCAACTGGTGCATGACGCAGACCAGATGCGCGGGTCGCGGGAAAAGTTCGCTCGGTCGGAGAAAGTTTTTCAGACCAGCGCGGGCACGGGGTGGAAGAGGGTGAGTTGGCGTACGCGGCCCTCGCGCAGCACCTGCAACCAGAGTGCAGCGGGTGGGCAGTGTTCCGGGTCGTCGGGTGGGCTGATCAGGTCGGTTTCCCAGATCAGCACGTCGCCGCTGCCCACCACGTTGCGCAGCCGCTGACGTACCCCGGCGGCCAGGTCGCGGTCCATGCCGTTGATCGCCAGGTCACGGCCACCGCGTGGGCCGCCGGGCACGATCATCTCGGCGTCCGGCCACCAGCTCTCGCGGACCACCCGCTCGAAGTCGCCGCCCATTGCCGTGGTGATCATGTCGCGGCCCGCCCGCCACCGCGAGTCGTTCGAGGCGGCGACGTCCGTGTGCGCGGCGTCCGCCGCCGTCCGCAGGCCGCCGGCGAGCGCCCGGCGGGCGTGGCTGGACCGCCTGTACGCCCGGCTCTTTCCGGCCTACCTCAACGAT
>NZ_JBEYSL010000786.1:0-2008 GCF_040642735.1 Micromonospora sp. NPDC047753
GGCCCGCCCGGGCGCGGCCAGCACGGTGGCCCGACCGGTGCGCTCCGCCGGACCCGACCAGCGGGCCACGTGGCTGATCAGGTCGACGTTGGCCGGCGGCTCGTACGCGCCGGGCGCGCCGGTCACCCGGACCGCGCCGACGACCCGGGACAGCCGGAAGCAGCGGGTCGCCTCCCGGTCCTGGTCGTGGCCGACCACATACCACCGGCCGCGCCAGCAGACCACGCCCCACGGTTGCAACCGTCGCCGCGTGGGCGCGTCGCGATCGGGCACCCGGTAGTCGAACCCCACCTCGCGGCGGTCCCGGGCGGCGGCGGTCAGCGGCGCGAACGCCGGGTCGACAGTGACCATCGGCTCCAGGCCGAGGGTCGCCTGCGGGTCCACGTCCACCCCGGCGGCGCGCAGCTTGGCCAGCCCCGACGACGCGGCGGCGGCCAACCCGGCGTGCTGCCACAGCCGGGCGGCGATGCCGACGGCGGCGGCCTCGTCCGGTTCGAGGAGGATGTCGGGCAGCGCGTATTCGCGGTGGGCGATCCGGTAGCCGGGCTCGGCGTCGAAGGCGCTCGCCGTGCCGGTCTCCAGTGGGACACCCAGCTCGCGCAGCTCGGCCTTGTCCCGCTCGAACTTGCGTTGGAACGCCTCGTGGTCGCGCGCGTCGTCCGGATCGTGCTCGTAACCGGGCACGGTCGCGGCGATCTGCGCGGCGGTCAGGAACCGTCGCGTGGACAGCAGGCAGATCACCAGGTTGACCAGGCGTTCGGTGCGGGTCCGCGACACGCGGTAGACGCTAGCAGCCGACCCGCCCACACCGCGCACCCGCGCGGGCGTGCCGCACACTTGTTCGGATCGGGCCTCCCCCGGCGCGTCGCCGTCAGCGGTCATAGGGTGATCCTCATGTCGCAAGCGGAGGCCAGACCCGAGAGCGAGAGCGTCGGCACCGTCGTCGTCGCCGGTGCGGCCAACCTCGCCATCGCGGTCGCCAAGCTGATCGCCGGGCTGATCTCCGGATCAGCCGCGATGCTCTCCGAGGCGGCGCACTCGATCGCCGACACCACCACCGAGGTGCTGCTCTTCCAGGCGCTGCGCCGCGGCGCCCGCCCGGCCGACCAGCGACACCCCTTCGGGTACGGCAAGGAAAGCTACGTCTGGGCGTTCTTCGCCGCCATGTTCACGTTCGTCGCCGGCGCCGGTTTCGCCGTCACCCACGGCGTCACCACGATCCTGGTGCACAAGCACAGCGGCGACTACCTGATCTCGTACATCGTGCTCGGGGTGTCGTTCGTCATCGAGTCGATCTCCCTGGCCCGGGCCGTGCGGCAGGTCCGCCGCGAATCGCGGCGCTGGCGGACCACGCCTCGGCGGTTCCTGCGGTTGACCGCCGACACCACAGTCAAGGCGGTCTTCCTGGAGGACAGCGCGGCCCTGATCGGTCTGATGCTGGCCGGGCTCGGCGTCGGTCTGTCGCACGCCACCGGCGACGAGGTGTGGGACGGCGTCGCGTCGATCCTGATCGGGCTCCTGCTGCTGACCGTCGCCGGGATCCTCGCCAGCAACAACCTGTCGCTGCTGGTCGGCCGGGCCGTCCCGGAGCGGCTGCGTCACGAGATCGAGCAGGATCTGGCCGGGCTGCCCGAGGTGGAACGCATCGACACCCTGTTGACCATGCAGCTCGGCCCGCAGGACATCCTGGTCGCCGCGAAGGTCGACTTCCGCGACGAGGCCACCGGCGCGCAGATCGAGGCCAGCGCCGACGAGGCCGAGCGGCGGCTCACCAACCGGTACCCGGAGATCCGCTTCGTCTTCCTCGACCCGACCCGTTCGATGCCGGGCGCCACCGGCACCGCCCGGCACACCCAGGCCGGGCCGAGCCCGGACGCCGGCGGCCCCGAACCGATCTGACCCGCACCCGGGCGCGGGCCGCCACGCCCGCGCGGCTAGCGTGCCCGTCATGGTGCGATGGCGTACGGGGACGGTGGCGACGCTGCGACGGCAGTGGACCGGGGCGGTG
>NZ_JBEYSL010000787.1:0-1992 GCF_040642735.1 Micromonospora sp. NPDC047753
CTAGGCCGCCCGTGCGGCGTCGGGGCCGGCGCACGTCCAGGGCTCCCCGGCGGCGTCATCGGGCCGGCGGCGTCATCGGGTCGGGGTTTCCCGGCGGCCTCACCGGGAAGTCGGCCCCGCCGGAACGCACCGAACGCGTCGAAGGGAGCCCGCCGTGGCCGTGGCGAACGAGCTGCTGCTGAACTCGGTCCGGGTACGACGGCCCGCCTCGGCCGGCGCGCCGCTGTACTGCGACGCGCTGGAGTACGGGCTCACCGGTGACGGTGCGACCAACGACCAGCCGGCGCTGGCCGCCCTCGTGGACCGCCTCGGTGCCGGGTACGCCTCGGACGGACGGGCCCGGGTCATCTACTGCCCGCCGGGCATCTACTCGATCCGGGACGCGGGCACCGTGTGGCGCAGCGGTGTGTCGTTGATCGGGGCCGGCCCGGCGGCGACCCGGTTCATGCTCAGCAACGAGGGCAACCGGGCCGACCCCACCCCGTTGGCCTTCTGGACCACTGTGCAGCACGGCGCCGACCGGGACCGGCACATCGCCGACTGCACCTTCTCCGACTTCCAGATCGACGGCTCCGGCGTCGCCATGGCCGAGTACAACTACCTGGCCAAGGGCCTCGGCCTCCAGTACGTGGTGCGGGGCGTCTTCCGCAACCTCTACATCCACCACACCGCCGCCACCGGGCTGGGCTGCGACTTCCTCCAGGACTCCCTGATCGACGGCGTGGTGGTGGTCGGCTGTGGCCGACTGGACAACGGCGAGCAGATGGGTGGCGCCGGCATCGGGATCGGCATCGGCGGCTGGGGAGCGGTGGAGCGGCTGACCATCGCCAACTGCACCGCCCTGGCCAACGGCACCAACGGAATCTTCCTGGAGCTGCAGAAGGACTACTGGGTGCCGCCGCGCGGCTACCGCATCGTCGGCTGCCACAGTCAGGGCAACCGCTTCGGCATCTCCGACTGGGGCGCCGACGGCCTGATCGTCTCCGCCTGCACCATGACCGGAAACCTGGAAACCGGGTTCGACGTGTCGGCGCAGGGCACCTCGTCGGTGGCCGGCCGGGGTGGGCTGCTCACCGACTGCGTCATCGACGGCAACATGTGCGACGGGGTCAGCATCGGTAACAGCCCTGGCCCGTACACCGTCCGAGGCAACCGGATCAGCGGCAACGGCCGGCACGGTTATCACTCGCACGACCTCGGGCGCGGCTACCGGGGCTCGATCCGGGACGTGGTGATCGAGAGCAACGAGTTCTGGGGCAACGGCCTCGACGCGATCCGGATCGACCACCAGATGACCGACGCGGTGCTGCTCAACAACCGCATCCGCAACAACGGGCGGCAGTACGGCGAGGGCACCGGCGGTACCGGTGACGCCGTCCGCTACAGCGAGCGGTGCCTGGTGGACCGGTCGGCCAACTGGCCGCACGACGGGCACCGGGGCAAGGTCCTGCGGGTCGGGAAGTCAGTGGCCATGGTGGCCTCCAACACCGGCGACGAACTCACCCTCGCCCCGGTCCGCCCGGACGCGTTCAGCGCGTGGAGCGGGGACGTGCCACCGCCGGGATGCGGATACGAGCTGGCGGCCGCACCGAAGCTGCGGGCCGGTATCACCGTCGATGCGCCGTTCGACTCGGCGACCATCCGGGGCAACCGGGTGTGGGACAACCACGACAACCCGACCCAGACGCACGGGCTGTGGATCACCGAGCGGGGCAGTTGCGTGGACTGCCGGGTCGAGGACAACGACCTGGCCGGCAACGCCGACGAGGGCATGCGACTGGACACCCCGCCGGTGGGCGGACGGTGGCGGGACAACCACGTGGACAGCGACTGGAGCTGACCCGACGTCGGTCGCCGTCGGACGCCAGGGCGATGGCGACGGCGGGATCCGGACGCTAACGACGTGCGGCGGCGGCCGGGTGGTAACCGGCGAGGTGATCTGCAACGGCAACCGCGAGTCGCTGAGCAGTGTGCTGTCCTCGGACTCGATCC
>NZ_JBEYSL010000788.1:0-1988 GCF_040642735.1 Micromonospora sp. NPDC047753
GCCGGCGTCGATCCGGGTGATGTCGGCGCCCGCCCGCTTCATCATCTCTTCCTGGCGGGCCGGCGGGATGACCCGGTCCTCGGTGCCGATGACCGCCCACACCGGGATCGTCTTCCACGCCGGCTCGGTGGCCGGCACCCCCAGCGCGCTCGTGGCCAGAGCGGTCTGGGTCACGGCGAGCACCTCCGCCTGCCGCCGGGGCAGACCGTTGGCGAAGCCGGGGATGAACACCTTCGGCAGGACGTACGCGTCGGCCGCGCCCTCCGGGGCGCCGGGGAACGGTACGAGCTTGAAGACGCTCGTGGGGTCGGTCAGGGCCGGTTCGAGAATCGAGCCGGAGCCCGCGGTGAGCTCTTCCACGGTCTCCCCCTTGTTCGGGGCGAAGGCGTCGACGAACACGAGTGCCTTGACGTTCTTGTTGCCGGTCGCGGCGTCGCTCGTCACGAAACCGCCATAGGAGTGGGCGGCGATCACGATGGGACCTTCGATGGTGGACAGGAAGTCCTTCAGGTAGCCGCTGTCGATCGACGGCCCCCGGTTGGGTTGCGGCGCGACCTGGACATCGAAACCGCGTGCCTGGAGTCTCTTGACCTCCCCGCTCCAGCTCGAACCGTCCGCCCAGGCGCCATGCACCAGGACGATGGTCGGTCTGGTGCGATGCCCCTCGTCCGGGGTTGGTCGCGCACCGCCGTCCGCGGACACGCCTGGGGCGGCTGAGCCGAGCACCGTCACCAGCGTCGCGGCGGCGAGCGTTGCGGCGATGGTCTTCGGCCGACGTAGCGAGATACCGAGCATGGTCTCTTCTCCCTCGTTGGTCAGTGGATTCCGAACGCGGGCAGATGCGCACAGCCGCTGGCGCGATGACGTGCCTGATCGCCCGACCTCACCGTATTCACGCCAACAGTGAATCTCGGACAGAAGAGGAAAATAACTCAACTTTTACCTTGCGGGAGGACACGCCACCAAAAGGGCCCATGCCCCCCTCTCGCGGCGACCGCTCCCCGCCATCTGTAAACAACCCTTGATATTAAGGGTTACGAACGTCAATATGTGGAGGTCGCGGGTCGCCGAAGCCTGGGGAGTGAGCCATGAGAAGACGTCGGATTTTCGCAGCGGTGGCCGGGGCGGCGATGACCGTCACGGCCGCCGTCGCCTTCGTCCCCAGCAGCATGGCGGCCGTACCCTCGGCCAACGCCGTTCCGATGGTCGCCTGCACCGCCCCCGCGTGGGCCGAAGGGCCCACCTACCAGGCGGGCGCCCAGGTCACCTACGGCGGCCGGCTCTACCAGGCGCTGGTCACCCACACCGCGCACCCCGGTGCCGGTTGGAACCCCGCCTCGACTCCATCGCTCTGGCGTGACCTCGGCGCGTGCTCGGGGACCACCCCGCCGCCCACCACGCCACCACCGACGACGCCGCCGCCCACCACACCGCCGCCCACCACACCTCCCCCCACCACGCCACCACCAACCGGTGGGACCTGCGCGGTGAAGTCGCGGCCCACCGGCAAGGTGCTGCAGGGCTACTGGGAGAACTGGGACGGGTCCTCCAACGGCGTGCACCCCGGCCTCGGCTGGATCCCGATCACCGACAGCCGGCTCAACCAGCACGGCTACAACGTGATCAACGCGGCGTTCCCGGTGATCCGCTCGGACGGCACGGTCCTCTGGGAGAACGGCATGGACGCTGGCGTGAAGGTTGCCACCCCGGCCGAGATGTGCCAGGCCAAAGCAGCCGGCGCCACCATCCTGATGTCGATCGGCGGGGCCGCAGCGGGCATCGACCTGAGCTCCAGCGCGGTCGCCGACCGGTTCATCGCGACGATCGTGCCGATCCTGACGGCCTACCACTTCGACGGCATCGACATCGACATCGAGACCGGCCTGACCGGCAGCGGCAACATCAACACCCTGTCCACGTCGCAGGCCAACCTGATCCGGATCATCGACGGCGTGCTGGCCCGGATGCCGTCGAACTTCGGCCCGACC
>NZ_JBEYSL010000789.1:0-1984 GCF_040642735.1 Micromonospora sp. NPDC047753
GCCGCGGTGGTCGGCCTCGACCAGTACCTGGAGCAGGTCCGCGACGTGCTCCGCCCCGGCACCCGGGTGCTCTCCAGTGGGCTGGGCGCGGAGGAGGCGCGGGCGCGCGCCGCCGTCACCGAGGCCGCCGCCGGCCGGGCGGTCGCGCTGATCGGCTCCGGCGACGCCGGGGTGTACGCGATGGCCAGCCCCGCCCTGGAGTACGCCGACGAGCGGATCGAGGTGGTGGGCGTCGCCGGGGTCACCGCCGCCCTCGCTGCCGGGGCGCTGCTCGGCGCGCCCCTCGGCCACGACCACGCCTACGTGAGCCTGTCCGATCTGCACACCCCGTGGGACGTCATCGAGCGGCGGGTCACCGCCGCCGCCGAGGGTGATTTCGTGACGCTCTTCTACAACCCGCGCAGCCGGGCCCGCGACTGGCAACTCGGCAAGGCGCTCGGCATCCTCGCCGCGCACCGGTCACCGGACACCCCGGTGGGTGTGGTGCGCAACGCCAGCCGCCCCGGCGAACGGGTGCACCTCGCCACAGTGGCCACACTCGACCCGGCGATCGTCGACATGTACAGCGTCGTGGTCGTGGGCAGCAGCGACACGCGGCTGGTCGCCGGCCGGATGGTCACACCCCGGGGGTACCGGTGGCGTTCGTGACGATCGACGCCTGCCAGGGCTGCGGCGCGTGCCTGCTCACCTGCCCCACCCACGCGATCCGACCGGTTGCCGGTGGCCTCACGGTCCGCGACGACCGGTGCACCGGCTGCCTGGAGTGCCTGGAGATCTGCCCGGTCGACGCGATCCGCGTCGTCGAGCCCGACCCCTGTGAAGGAGCCCGATGAGCCGGGTCGTGCACCCCATCGAGGCCGAGTCGTACCGCATCCTGCGCGAGCGCGTCGACCTGTCGCACCTGCCGCCGCTGACCCGCGCGGTGACCGAGCGGGTGGTGCACGCCAGCGCCGACCTCGCGTACGTCGACGAACTGGTCTGCGACGAGGCCGCCCTGGAAGCGGGGCTGACGGCGCTGCGCGCCGGGGCGCCCGTGGTCACCGACGTGGCGATGGTCGCCGCCGGCATCACCCGGGCCGGCCTGGAACTGGTCTGCCCGGTCGCCGAGCCGGCCGCCACCGCGCTGGGCCGCTCGGCCGGGATCACCCGCTCGGCGGCGGCCGTCCGGATCGCCCTGGAGCGGGTCGGGCCCGGGGCGGTCTGGGTGGTCGGCTGCGCGCCCACGGCGCTTGTCGAACTGCTCACAGTGGACGCCGCACCGGCGCTCGTGGTGGGCCTGCCGGTCGGCTTCGTGGGTGCCGCCGAATCGAAGGCGGCGCTGCGGGCCAGCGGCCTGCCCGCCGTGTCCAACGTGGGGGAGAAGGGTGGCTCGGCGGTCGCCGCCGCCGCCCTCAACGCCCTGCTCTACGTCGAGGAGAAGTCATGACCGGGTTGGTCATCGTCGGGCACGGTACGCGCAGCGCGGCCGGGGTCGACCAGTTCGCCGCTCTCGTCGAGCGGGTCCGCGCTCGCGGTGACATCGGCGACGTCGAGGGTGGCTTCATCGAGCTGTCCCGTCCACCGCTGACCGACGCGGTCGGCGCTCTCGTCGCCCGGGAGCACCGGGCGCTGGTGGCGCTGCCGCTGGTGCTCACCGGCGCCGGTCACGGCAAGGGCGACATCCCCGCCGCGATGGCCCGGGAGCAGCAGCGCCATCCCGGGCTGAGCTACCGCTACGGCCGCCCGCTCGGCCCTCACCCGCTGCTGCACGAAGCCCTCAAACAGCGCATCGACGCCGCCCTGTCCGGCGCCGACCGGGCCGATACGGTGCTGTCCGGCGCCGACCTGGCCGGCACGGGGCCGGCCGGTGCCGACCGGGCCGACACGTGGGTGGCGTTGATCGGGCGGGGTCCCGGTCAGGGTGGGGGTGAGCAGGGTGCGCAGGGTGGCCAGGCCCTTGGCGGTCTGGCTCTTCACCGTCCCCGTCGAGCAGCCCATAGCGCGG
>NZ_JBEYSL010000790.1:0-1980 GCF_040642735.1 Micromonospora sp. NPDC047753
GAGCCGACCTGCCCGGACTGCGCAGGCACCCTCGCGTCAGCCCTGGTATCCGAGGACGCGCTGCTCGAGCCGCGAAGCACGTACGCCGCCACCAAGCTTGCCCAGGAACACCTGGCCGGCGCGTGGGCGCGGCAGACGGGCGGGAGCGTCTGGGCGCTGCGCTACCACAACGTCTACGGCCCTCGGATGCCCCGGGACACCCCGTACGCGGGCGTGGCCTCGATTTTCCGGTCGGCACTGGCGGCGGGCCTGCCTCCGAAGGTGCTGGAGGACGGCCGGCAGCGCCGAGACTTCGTCCACGTCACCGACGTAGCCCAGGCCAACCTGCTGGCATTGACCGCGTCGCCACCGCAGGGTCTCGTGCCGGTCAACGTCTGCTCGGGCGAGCCGCACACTGTGGGTGAGCTGGCCGTCGCCCTCGCCGAGGCGATGGGCGGGCCGGCACCGCAGATCGCCGGTGGTGGCCGGGCGGCCGACGTCCGACACGTGGTCGCCGACCCCCGGCGGGCGGCGGAGCTGCTCGGCTACACCGCCCGGGTCGGGTTCGCCGAGGGGGTGGCCGCCTTCGCCACCGACCCGCTACGGGAACCGGCCGCCCTCACTGCCTGAGACCGTCGACCTGCCCGCCGGAGGATCAGGACACCGTCCAGAGCAGGTGACTGACCGTGAGGGCGGTGACCACCTGCCCGCCCAGCCAGACCCGTCGGGCAGGCGGTGGCAGGTGGGCGGCGGCCACCAGCAGCCAGACCACGAACGGTAGCCAGATCCGTTCCACCTCCGCCTTGCTCAGCCCGGACAGATCAGCCGCTCCGACCCCCAGCACGGCGGCCAGCGGCAGCAGCACTGTGGGCCCGGCTCCCCGCAGGGCGTCAAACCGGGCGATCACCGGAGCGTGGTCAGGCCCGCGCCGTCGCAACGCAGCGGTCCGGACCCAACCGGCCGACGCGAGCGCGGTGCGGCGCAGCGCGGGCCCGAGCACCGGACCCGCAGAAAGTAGAAGCGCCGCCACGTTCGCCCACACCCAGTAGCCGTACGGGCGATCCGCCGCCCAACCCTGGTGATACCGCTCAACGACCAGGTGGTAGCCGTCCAGCCACCAGAAACCGGCCAGGGTGAACGTGACCACGACCGTGCCGGCCCCGGCCAGTGCCGCGAGCAACGCGGGCCACCGGTCCCGCAGGCGCAGCGCCACCACGGTCAGGGCCAGGACGCCGACCAGGACGAAGCCGTACGACAGGTAGAGGGCGAAGCCGAGCAGCAGGCCCCCGACCGCGGCGGCGGCGAGTCCCCGCACCGCCAGCAGGGCCAGCCCCGCCGCGACCACCCCGGCGAAGATGCCGTCGGCCGAGACTCCCACCCAGATCGCGCCGGGCAGCAGCACCAGAAACGGCAGCACCTGGCGGGCGGCTTCGTCCGCGCCTAGGGCCCGCAGCGTCACCGGCACCGACACCGTGACGGTCGCTCCCACCAGCACGCAGGCCAGGGCGGCGACGGTGGGGCCGCCGAGGCCGATCCGGTCCAACCCGACGAAGAGCAGCAGCGCCCCCGGTGGATGGCCGGCGGTGTGCGTGGACCACGCGTGCGGCTGGAAATCGAGGATCCGGGCGCTGAAGCCGGCCAGCATGGCCGTGATGTCGGTGACTCGGGGCACCTCGTGCAAATATTCGGCCTGCGGGGTGAGTCGCCGGGTGAAACCGGCCGACCAGCCGTCCACCAGCGCCAACGACATCGTCCACGCGACCGCCGTGAGGTAGGCCGCGACCAGCAGCCGGCCCCACCCGGCCGTCCGGGCCCACCGGACGCCCCAGCCGAGCACCCCGGCGGCGACCAGCAGCGCGGCCGGGGTACCCCAACCCAGGTGCGGACGCCAGGTGGCGTAGAGCGGCGCGGCGTCGGCGTGCAGGCCGACACCGCGCGCGTTGGGTCGGCGGAGTCGGCGATGGTGTCAATGGTGGCGTTGTCGCGGTAGCCGACGGCGCT
>NZ_JBEYSL010000791.1:0-1979 GCF_040642735.1 Micromonospora sp. NPDC047753
GCGGCCCACGCCGACCCACCACCGGACGCCCCCGAGCAGATCGACAACGGCGACTTCAGCGAGGGGGTGAGCCCCTGGTTCTCCTTCGGCACCGGCGCGCTGGCGGTCACGGACGGCCAGCTCTGCACCACTGTCGCGGGCGGGCTGGCCAACCCGTGGGACGCCGGCATCGGCCAGGACGGCGTGCCGCTGATCGCCGGCGCCGAATACACCCTCGGCTTCGCGGTCTCCGCCACTCCCGGCGCCGCGGTCAAGGCCGTGCTGCAACTCGGCAGCGCCCCGTACACCACGTACGCGGCAGTGGACGCCACCGCCACCGGCACCCCCCAGCGGGTCGAGCAGACCTTCACCGTCCCGGACGACAACCCCAACGCTCAACTGATCTTCCAGGTCGGTGGTGCCGCCCAGGCGCAGACCATCTGCCTGGACGACGTCTCGCTGCGCGGCGGCGAGCCGCCCGAGCCGTACGTGCCGGACACCGGGCCACGGGTGCGCGTCAACCAGGTCGGCTACCTGCCCGGTGGCCCGAAGAACGCCACTGTCGTCACCGAGGCCACCGCAGCGCTGCCCTGGCAGCTGCGCAACGCCACCGGAACCGTCGTGGCCAGTGGCACCACCACCGCTCGCGGCGTCGACGCCGCCTCCGGGCAGAACGTGCAGACTGTCGACTTCTCCAGCTACCGCACCCCCGGCACCGGGCTCACGCTCACCGTCGACGGTGAGACCAGCCACCCGTTCGACATCTCCGGCGCCCTCTACGACCAGCTGCGCTCCGACTCGTTGCAGTTCTTCTACGCCCAGCGCAGCGGCATCGCCATCGACGGTGACCTGATCGGCGACGAGTACGCCCGGCCCGCCGGCCACCTCGGCGTCGCACCCAACCAGGGCGACACCAACGTGCCCTGCCAGCCGGGTGTCTGCGACTACTCCCTGGACGTGCGCGGCGGCTGGTACGACGCTGGCGACCACGGCAAGTACGTGGTCAACGGCGGCATCGCCACCTACCAGTTGTTGAACACCTTCGAGCGGACCAAGACGGCGGCCACCGCCAACGGCGGCGCCGAACTCGCCGACAGCACGCTGCGGGTGCCCGAGCGCGGCAACGCCGTGCCGGACATCCTCGACGAGGCCCGCTGGGAGCTGGAGTTCCTGCTGCGCATGCAGGTGCCCGCCGGCAAGCCGCTCGCCGGCATGGTCCACCACAAGATCCACGATCAGAACTGGACCGGGCTGCCGCTGTCCCCGCAGGACGACCCGCAGCCGCGCGAGCTGCACCCGCCGTCGACAGCGGCCACCCTCAACATGGCCGCCACCGCGGCCCAGTGCGCCCGACTCTTCGCCCCCTACGACGCGGCGTTCGCGACCCGCTGCGGCACTGCCGCGAAGACCGCCTACGCCGCGGCCAAGGCCCACCCGGCGGTGTACGCCAGCCCGACCGACGGCACCGGCGGCGGCGCGTACGACGACAGCAACGTCACCGACGAGTTCTACTGGGCGGCGGCCGAGCTGTACCTGACCACCGGGGCGCAGAACTACCTGGCCGACCTGACCGCCTCACCGCACCACACCGGGAACGTGTTCGACGCCCGGGGCTTCGGCTGGCAGAGCGTGGCCGCGCTGGGCCGCCTCGACCTGGCCACCGTGCCGAACGGACTGCCCGCCGCCGATCTGGCCCGGGTCCGCGCCTCGGTCACCGCCGCCGCCGACACGTACCTCGCCGAGCTGCGCCGGCAGGCGTACGGGCTGCCGATGCCCGGAGACGCCAACAGCTACTTCTGGGGCGGCAACAGCAACGTCATCAACAACGCGGTGGTGCTGGCCACGGCCTTCGACCTGACCCGCAACGTCGCCTACCGGGACGGCGCTGTGCAGGCGATGGACTACATCCTCGGTCGCAACGCCCTGAACATCTCCTATGTCACCGGGTGGGGAGAGCACGCCGCGGAGAACCAGCACAGCCGGATCTTCGGCCACCAGCT
>NZ_JBEYSL010000792.1:0-1972 GCF_040642735.1 Micromonospora sp. NPDC047753
CGAGTTGGTGTCGCGCGGTTTCCGCGCCACCCTCTTCTGCGCCGCCCACAGCGAGGCACCCGGCGACGAGGTCAACGAGGCAGGCGTCCGGCTGGCGCCCGCCGACCCGGCGGTGCCGGCCGACGCGGTCACCGCCAGCGCCAGCGGTCTCGACCCGCAGATCAGCCCGGCGTACGCCGAGCTGCAGGTGAACCGGGTCGCGCGGGAGCGCGGCGCGGACCCGGCGGCGGTCCGCAAGCTGGTCAAGGAGCACACCGACGGGCGGGCGCTCGGCTTCATGGGTGAGCCCGGCGTGAACGTGCTGGAGCTCAACCTCGCGCTCGACAAGCAGTTCGCCGCACGCTGAGCACCCGCGCGGGCGGGGTCGTGCCCACCGGGCGCGGCCCCGCCCGCCGATCTGACCAGGGAGGATGGTCCCCGTGCCACGCGGAGAACTGCGCATCTATCTGGGGGCCGCCCCCGGCGTCGGTAAGACGTACGCCATGTTGGAGGAGGCCCAGCGGCGGGCCACGCGCGGCACCGACGTGGTGATCGGTTTCGTGGAGACCCACGGCCGTCAACACACCGCCGCGATGCTCGGTGACCTGGAGCAGGTGCCCCGCCGGACCATCGACTACCGCGGCGCGGAGTTCACCGAGATGGACCTGGACGCGGTGCTGGCCCGCCGACCACAGATCGCCGTGGTCGACGAGTTGGCGCACAGCAACGTGCCCGGTTCCCGGCACGACAAGCGCTGGCAGGACGTCCAGGAGCTGCTCGACGCGGGGATCGACGTGCTGTCCACCGTCAACGTGCAGCACCTGGAGTCGGTGAACGACGTCGTCGCGCAGATCACCGGCACCACCCAGCGGGAGACCGTGCCGGACGAGATCGTCCGCGCCGCCGAGCAGGTCGAGCTTGTCGACATGACCCCGGAGGCGCTGCGCCGGCGGATGGCGCACGGCAACATCTACCGACCCGACAAGATCGACGCCGCGTTGGGCAACTACTTCCGGGTCGGCAACCTCACCGCGCTGCGCGAGCTGGCGCTGCTCTGGCTGGCCGACAAGGTCGACGAGCAACTCGACCGCTACCGCAGCCAGCAGGGCATAGCAGCCACCTGGGAGGCCCGGGAACGGGTGGTGGTCGCGCTGACCGGCGGCCCGGAGGGCGAGACGCTGATCCGCCGCGCAGCCCGGGTCGCGGCCCGCAGCAAGGGCGCCGACCTGCTCGCCGTGCACGTGGCCCGCAGCGACGGCCTGGCCGGGGCAGACCCGGCCCAGTTGGCCCGGCAACGGGTGCTGGTGGAGAGCCTGGGCGGCACGTACCACCAGGTGCTCGGCACCGACGTGCCGGCCGCGTTGCTGGACTTCGCCCAGGGCGTGAACGCCACCCAGTTGGTGCTGGGGGCCAGCCGGCGGGGTCGCCTCGCGCAGATCTTCGCAAGAGGTGTCGGGGTGACCACCACTGCGCTCTCCGGCTCGATCGACGTGCACCTGGTCACCCACAAACAGGCCGGCAAGGGCCGGAGGGCGGCGGCCGTACCGGCGGCGCTGTCCCGACGCCGCCGGCTGCTCGGCTTCGGCCTGGCGGTGCTGGGCATGCCGCTGCTCACGGTGCTGCTGAAGACCCTGCCCGACCTGACGTTGACGAACGACATCCTGCTGTTCCTCGCCGGGGTGGTCGGGGTCGCGCTGGTCGGCGGGGTGTGGCCGGCCCTGGTAGCCGCGCTCGGCGGCTCGCTGCTGCTCAACTGGTTCTTCACCCCGCCC
Organism: Micromonospora sp. NPDC047753; assembly: GCF_040642735.1. Lineage (NCBI taxonomy): Bacteria > Bacillati > Actinomycetota > Actinomycetes > Micromonosporales > Micromonosporaceae > Micromonospora > Micromonospora sp. NPDC047753. The sequence continues at coordinate 1,752 of NZ_JBEYSL010000792.1, forward strand.
TTCCGCACACTCACCATCGCCGAGGCGGACAACCTGCTCGCCCTGGCCGTCTTCGTCGGGGTGGCCCTGGCCGTGAGCTGGATCGTCGACGTGGCCGCCCGGCGTACCCGGGAGGCGGCCCCGGCCGGGCAGAGCCGCGGCACCCTGCCCAAGCCCACCGGCCCGGAGGTGAGCATGTCGCGACAGCAGTTCGGCTTCCTCGCCGGGTTCCTCGCCGTGGC
>NZ_JBEYSL010000793.1:0-1950 GCF_040642735.1 Micromonospora sp. NPDC047753
CAGATCAGGACTTACTTGAACTCGGCGGTGGCGAAGCGCTCGTCGGTGAGCGGGCTCGCCTTGACGCCGGTCACGTCCTTGCCGAACACGATCGCCGGCGGCGAGTGCGAGATCGGCACACCCGGCAGGAACTCCATCACGGACTTGTTCAGGGCCTTGTACTTCTCGGTCCGGGCCGCGATGTCGGCGGTGGTGTCCGCGTCCTTGAACTGGTCGAACAGGGCCTTGTTGTTGAAGCCCCACTCGTCCTTCGGCCGGTCGAAGAAGGTGCCGATGAAGTTGTAGGCGTCGCCGTAGTCGCCGGTCCAGCCCAGGAAGTGGATGTCGTGCTTGCTACCCGAGGTGGTGGCGTTCAGGTAGTCCGGGCTCCACTTCAGCGGGATCGCCTCGACGGTGATCCCAACGGCCTTCAGGTCCGCCGACAGCAACTCGAAGATGTCCTTCGGGTTCGGCATGTACGGCCGGGTGACCTCGGTCGGGTAGTGGAACTTCAGCGTCAGGTTCGACGCGCCGGCCTCGGCCAGCAGCGCCTTCGCCTTGGCCGGGTCGTAGGTGTACTTCGGAACGTCGCCGTTCCAGCCCTCGACGGTGTCCGGCATGAAGTTGTCGGCGACCTTGGCGCCCGGCGGCAGCTTGGAGGTGACCAGCTGCTGACGGTTCAGGGCGTACGCGATGGCCTGCCGGACGCGGACGTCGGCGAGCTTCGGGTTGCCCTTCTGGTTCATCGCCAGGTAGAGCACGTTGAACGCCGGGCGCGTGAGCATGTTGAAGCCCTCGCTCTTCAGCGGCTCGACGTCGGCCGGGCCGACCAGGTCGTAGCCCTGGATGTCGCCGGAGCGCAGCGCCTGCTTGCGGGCGTTCTCGTCCGAGATCGTCTTGAAGATGAGGGTCTTCAGCTTGGCCTTGGCGCCCGAGTAGTCCTCGTTGCGCTCCAGGGTCAGCGTCTTGTTGGCGACGTCCCAGGCCTTGAACTTGAACGGACCGGTGCCGGTCGGGTGCTCCGTCGCGTACGACGGGTACTTGATGTCCTCGGCGGTGCCCGCGACGTTGCTCGCGTCGAACTCCTGCAGCGCCTTCGGGCTGTGGATGGAGAACGAGGGGAGCATCAGCGCGGCCGGGATCTTGCTGGAGACCCGGGTGAAGGCCAGGTCCACGGTGGTGGCGTCCTTGGCGGCGCAGGACTTGAAGAGGCTCGGCGGGAGCTCCGCGTCCTCGTTCTTGGCGAAGCCACCCATGACGTCCTGCCAGTACGCGGTCACGTCCGGGCTCTGCATGAGGCCCTTGGCGTTGTACCAGCGGTTGAAGTTGACGCAGACGGCCTCGGCGTTGAAGTCGGTGCCGTCGTGGAACTTCACGCCCGAGCGGAGCTTGAAGGTCCACGTGGTGCCGGCGGCGTCCGGGGTCCAGGACTCGGCCAGGCCGGGGGTGACCTTCGTGCCACCCTCCTCCGGTCGGACCAGGGTCTCGAAGACCTGACGCGCCACACGCAGCGACTCACCGTCGCTGGCGAAGCTCGGGTCGAGCACCTTCGGGTCTCCGGCGACGCCGAAGATGAGGGTGTCCTTCTTACTACCGCCGGATTTGTCGTCGTCGCGGTTGCTCTCGGCGCAGCCTGCTACCGCGAGGGCCGCGACCGCGATGGCCGCGATCGCGACCTTCGGCCTGGGTGCACGCATGTGTGCTTCACCTCGTCCTTGGGGGTACGGACAACGTGGTGACAGGGGTCACCGATGGCGGTGACCATAGCTCCCGATGCGTCCACCCGGAAACCGCTGAGTGGACGGTTGGTATCGGATCGTGCCTCAACCGCCGCTTGACATTCGATTCTTAGGTAAACAGCGGCAAAAACCGATCAATCAGCACCCGCGATGCCAAACTGTTACGTCGAACAGCCCCGATGAGGGCACAGGTGTCAGATCATTTCCGGGCAGAGACGCAGCGGTGGCCGGC
>NZ_JBEYSL010000794.1:0-1948 GCF_040642735.1 Micromonospora sp. NPDC047753
GGACGCGCCGAGCTACTACCGGCTCAGCGAGGAGGACCGGCGCTACTTCGTCGACTACACCGGCACCGGCAACAGCCTCAACGTGCGCAGCCCGCACTCCCTGCAACTGATCATGGATTCGCTGCGCTACTGGGTGACCGAGATGCACGTCGACGGCTTCCGGTTCGACCTTGCCGCCACCCTGGCCCGCGAGTTCTACGAGGTGGACCGGCTCTCCACCTTCTTCGAGGTGGTGCAGCAGGACCCGGTGGTCAGCCAGGTGAAGCTGATCGCCGAACCGTGGGACGTCGGCCCCGGCGGCTACCAGGTGGGCAACTTCCCGCCACTGTGGACGGAGTGGAACGGCAAGTACCGCGACACCGTCCGGGATTTCTGGCGCGGTGAGCCGGCCACCCTCGCCGAGTTCGCGTCCCGCATCTCCGGCTCCGCCGACCTCTACCAGGACGACGGCCGCCGACCGTTCCACAGCATCAACTTCGTCACCGTGCACGACGGGTTCACCCTCAACGACCTGGTGTCGTACAACGACAAGCACAACGAGGCCAACGGCGAGGACAACCGGGACGGCGAGAGCCACAACCGCTCCTGGAACTGCGGGGTCGAGGGCGACACCGACGACGAGGCGGTCCTCGCCCTGCGGGCCAAGCAGCGGCGCAACTTCCTGGCCACACTGATGCTGTCGCAGGGCGTGCCGATGATCGGCCACGGCGACGAGCTGGGCCGCACCCAACACGGCAACAACAACGTCTACTGCCAGGACAGCGAGCTGGCCTGGGTCGACTGGGACAACGTCGACGAGCAGTTGCTGGAGTTCGTGCAGACGCTCACCGCGTTCCGCAAACGTCACCAGGTGTTCCGGCGTCGCCGCTTCTTCACCGGCCTGCCGGTGAACGGGCGCGGCATCGACGAGCCGCTGCCCGACCTGGCCTGGCACACCCCGGACGGGCGGGAGATGACCGGCGAGGACTGGGGCAACGACTTCGGCCGTTCGGTGGCGCTCTTCGTCAACGGTGAGGGCATCCGCGAGCGCGGCCAGTACGGCCAGAAACACCACGACGCGTCGTTCCTGCTGTGCTTCAACGCCCACGACGCGCCACTGGACTTCACCATGCCCGGCAGTGAGTACGGCCAGAAGTGGGAACGGGTGATCAGCACCGCCGAACCCGAGCCGGACGACGCCACGGTGATCAGCGCGGGCGGCACCATCCGGGTGCCGGACCGGTCCCTCGTCGTGCTGGAGAGGATGATCTGACATGCCGGCCACCCCTCCCAAGGCCACCTACCGGATCCAGGTTCGCCCCGGCTTCGACCTCGACGCCACCGCCTCGATCGTCGACTACCTGGATGACCTCGGCGTCAGCCACCTCTACAGCGCCCCGCTGCTGACCGCGACCCCCGGTTCGCAGCACGGCTACGACGTGGTCGACCACCGGGCGGTCAGCCCGGAGCTGGGCGGGGAGGCCGCCCGGCAGCGGCTGCTGGCCGCCCTGCGTGACAGAGGGCTCGGCCTGGTCGTCGACATCGTGCCCAACCACGCCGGGGTCGCCGTCCCGGCCGCCAACCCGGCCTGGTGGGACGTGCTGCGCCGGGGGCGCGACTCGTCGTACGCCGACTGGTTCGACATCGACTGGGACCGGGGCCGGCTGCTGCTGCCGGTGCTCGCCGACGACCCGGCCGCCCTGGACGACCTCAAGCTTGTCGACGGGGAGCTGCGCTACCACGAACACCGCTTCCCGGTCGCCGACGGCACCGGCGACGGCACCGCCCGGGAGGTCCACGACCGGCAGCACTACGAGCTGATCTCCTGGCGGCGCGGTGACGCCGAGCTGACGTACCGCCGGTTCTTCGCCATCGCGCGACTCCAGATCCGCCCAGGTCAGCTTCTTGCTCGGGTCGTAGTCGGGCGTGGTGACGTAGAGCCGGAAGGTGCCCCGGTGCTCGATGGTGG
>NZ_JBEYSL010000795.1:0-1931 GCF_040642735.1 Micromonospora sp. NPDC047753
TGGCCGGGCTGATCGCCGCGCCCGGCGAGACGGTGTACGCGGCCAGCAAGCACGCCCTGCTGGCCTTCAGCCTCGGCACCCTGTCCGACCTGCGGCGCCTCGCCACGGCCCCCGTTGGCGGCCCACCAGGTGATGGCCGGCCGCGTTGGTGTCAGTCTGCCGGCAGCGAGTTGACCGTGGACGCCCGGCGGTTGACGATCCGCGCCAGATCCGAGCGGCTGTCGCGGTGTTCCTGCGGGGTGGTGCCGTACGCGGCCCGGAAAGCCCGGCTGAAGTGGGCCTTGTCGGAAAAGCCCCATCGCGCCGCGACGGTCTGCACCGGCTGGTTGCGCAGCGCCGGGTCGGTCAGGTCGCGCCGGCACCGGGCCAGCCGCAGTTCCCGGATGTACGACGCCACTGTGGTGTCCTCGGCCTCGAACAACCGGTGCAGGGACCGCACCGAGATGTGGTGGGCGTCGGCGACCACCTGCGGGCCGAGGGTCGCGTCGCCGAGGTGGCGGTGGATGTACGACTGCACCTGGGTGAGCAGCGCCCGGCGGCGGACCTCGGTGGGCACGGCGTCCTCGGCGACGAGGTGCCGGCCGAGCATGGTGGTGGCCAGGTCGAGGCCCACCGCGCCGAGCCGGCTGGCGTCGGCGGCATGGTACTGCTCGGGATGCCCGGTGACCTGGAGCAGGAACTGTGCCAGCAACGCCCCGATCCCCTCGCTGCCGGACATCCGGCCGCCGTAGAGGGCTGCCATCCGCTGCGGCGGCAGGGGCAGGGCGGCGTGCGGGATCAGCGTGATGATCGAGGTGGCCTTGGCCCGTTCGGGTTCGGTCGCGTGGTGGCAGACGTCGTGCGGCCGGGACCCGTCGTAGAAGGTGAACTCGCCGGCGAGGATCTCGCTGCGGCGACCGTCCTGGCTGGATGTGCCGATGCCGCCGGTGGTGAGGGCGAGGATGTAAAACTCCGGGTCGGACTGACGGACCAGCTTCCGGGTCCGGGTGGCGTCCAGGGACGGGTATTCGTACTGCACCAGCTGGATCGGGCCGAGCGCGATGAAGTCGGCGCGGGCGGCGAAGTCGTCGCTGTGCGCGGACTGGATGCGCAGCGGCGCCGAGGTGCGCGCCACCAGGTCCAGCCACATGCCGAACCGTTCGACCGGTGGCAGGACCGTGGTGTCGATGGTGTCTCTCGGCAGCATCGGACTCCCTCAGCCCGCTCGACGCAGGATCAGCGCCTCGACCCCGTCGAGGATCCGGTCCAGGCCGAAGGCGAACTCGTCGTCGGGGTTGTCGTCCTGGTAGAGCACGCCGGCATCGAGCACCCGGTGCAGCGCGGGGAAGCGGGCGGGGTCGATGAGCCGTGCCACCAGCCGACCGTACGCCGGCATCATCTCACTGGCCTCGACGCCGGCCGCCCGGCTGCCCTCGGCAATCTGCGAGATGAGGGTGGCCTCGTTGCGGACGTACCCGGTGATCAGCAGGAGCACCGACATCTTCTCGCCCTCGCCGAGCGTGGTGCCGTCGAGGCAGCGCAGCCCGTCCTCCATCCAGCCGAGCTGCTGCGGCGTGATCGGTGGGCCGCTGATCGGCACGTGCAGCAGCCAGGATCGTTGCCGCAGCACCTCGTGCTCGGCCCAGGCCCACCGGGTGAGGCCGGCGCGCCAGTCGTCCTCCGGCGCGGGTGGGCCGGGGGACGGGCCGTACCCGGTGTCCACCATGAGCATCAGCAGCTCGTCCTTCGAGCCGACGTACCGGTAGAGGGCCATTGTCGCGGCGCCCAGCTCCTTGGCCACCCGGCTCATCGAGACGGCCGCCAGGCCGTCGGCGTCGGCCACGCGTACGGCGGCGTCCACGATGGTGGGCACGCTCATTCCCGGCCGGGGGCCCTTGGGTGGTCGCTCCCGCAGCCCCCACGCGCTCTCGATGGCCGGCGGGAGTACGGGC
>NZ_JBEYSL010000796.1:0-1911 GCF_040642735.1 Micromonospora sp. NPDC047753
CTCGCGTTCGGCGACCAGCCGGGTGGCCTGGGTGACGTTCACTGGGTGACCTCTCGGAAGATCTCGGTGAGCGAGGGGCTGACCGGGCGGAAGGCCGCCTCGGGCGGAACCCAGCGGACGGTCATGCCGGTGGGGACTGGGCGGTGTCGGCCAGGAGCAGGGACAGCTCCCGGACCAGATCGTCCATCGACTGGCCGCTCTGTGCCTTGACCAGGCCAAGCGCGAGGTCGGCCAGTAGGTAGAAGCCGAGGGTACGGGCCTGCTCGGAGCTGAACGCCGACATCAACTCCTCGGCGCCGGCGAGGTCACCGCGGTGTTTGGCCGCGATGACCCCGGCGGCGCGTTGGACAATCTCTGCGGCCTCAGGGGTATAGCCGCTCACGCCGGGTCAGATCTTCGGGGTCGCGGCGCGGGCGGCGTCGAAACGGGCGGTGACGTCGGTCCAGTTGACCAGGTTCCACAGCCGGTCCACGTAGTCCGGACGCACGTTGCGGTACTGCAGGTAGTAGGCGTGCTCCCAAGCGTCGAACACCAGGATCGGGGTGGAGCCCTGCCCGACGTTGCCGTGGTGGTCGTAGACCTGCTCCACGATCAACCGCTGGCTCAGCGGCTCCCACGCGAGAACACCCCAGCCGGAGCCCTGCACGCCCTTCGTCGCCGCCGACAGTTGGCCGGCGAAGCCGTCGAAGGAGCCGAGGTGCTCGTCGATCGCCGCGGCCAACTCGCCTTCGGGGCGGTCACCGCCGTCCGGGGACAGGTTGTTCCAGAAGATCGAGTGCAGGACGTGCCCGGACAGGTTGAACGCGAACGTCTTCTCCAGACCGACAAGCGTCGCGTAGTCGCCCTTGTCGCGAGCCTCGGCGAGCCGGTCGAGGCCGTCGTTGGCGCCCTTGACGTACGCGGCGTGGTGCTTGTCGTGGTGCAACTCCAGGATCTCCCCGGACATCGCGGGTTCGAGTGCGCCGTAGTCGTAGGGCAGGTCGGGCAGGTTGTACACGGCCATGGGGTACGTCCTCTCAATGCTGCCAAGCTATGGTTGTTGCCATTATCTTGCAACAAGCGTCCACGTGTCGTCAGGGGACGTAATTTGATCGTCGGCACAACGGACCACGATGCTGCACCGCCGGCGACGGCGGGCCACTGAACCACGGGCCGGGATCGAGTGCCGTCGGATCGTCGACATTGACGGTGACCACCACGGGCGGTGAGACTGGGCGCCACAACTTCATACCTGTGCGCTGATGGGGGAAGTCCGGTCGAAATCCGGCGCTGGCCCGCAACGGTAGGCGGCGACGAACGTGCAAACGCCGCGAGCCCGAGTACCCGTCCGTGCACGTGTTGCGCATCCCCAACCCGTCGTGGCCCACGGGTCGGAGCCGCCCGACAGCGTCGGGCTGTCTCGGACCAACGGAGCCCGGAAAGGCGCCGTCTCATGGTCAACCGCCCCCTCCGGCACCGCGCCCGCGTCCTCGCGACCGCCGCGCTCGCCGCCCTCACGCTGGCGCTGACGGTCACACCGTCGGCCGCGTCAGCATCGCCGCCCACCCTCAACAGGGTCGATGCCGCCGCCGGCTGGCTCGCCCGCCAGTCCGTCGACGGTGAACGCTTCGAGGTCGTCTTCGACGGCGTCGCCTACCCCGACCAGGGCCTCACCCTCGACGCGGTGTTCGCCTTCGCTGCGGCGAAGGTGGCGGACACGACCGCGGCCAATGCGGTGTCGTGGCTCGCCCAACCCGCTGTGCTCACCGGCTACATCGGCGACGGCACTGAGGCGTACGCGGGCGCGACCGCGAAGCTCTCCCTCGGCGCCCAGGTCCGCGGCCTCGACCCGGCGGCGTTCGGCGGGGTCGATCTGCTCACCCGCCTCGGCGGTCTGCTGACTCCGTCAGGTCGATACTCCGACCGTTCAGC
>NZ_JBEYSL010000797.1:0-1910 GCF_040642735.1 Micromonospora sp. NPDC047753
TGATGAGCCCGGACGGACTGCGGCAACTGGTGCCCGACGTGGCCCGGCGCGACGTCTACCTGTGCGGGCCGCCCGGTCTGGTGCGCTGCGCCCGGAGCTGGCCGCCGAGGACGGCGTGCGGACCCTGCGCCACCGCCTGGACGTGCGCCCGGTCTACAAGACCGTGGACACCTGCGCGGCCGAGTTCGAGGCGACCACGCCGTACCACTACTCGACGTACGACCTGGAGACCGAGGTCGTGCCGTCGGACCGGCCGAAGGTGCTGATCCTGGGCTCCGGCCCGAACCGGATCGGGCAGGGCATCGAGTTCGACTACTCCTGCGTGCACGCCGTGCAGGCTCTGCGGTCGGCCGGTTACGAGACGGTCATGGTCAACTGCAACCCGGAGACGGTCTCCACCGACTACGACACCGCCGACCGGCTCTACTTCGAGCCGTTGACCTTCGAGGACGTCCTGGAGGTCTGGCACGCCGAGGACTCGTCCGGCCGGGCGGCCGGCGGGCCGGGCGTGGTCGGGGTGGTCGTCCAGCTCGGCGGGCAGACCCCGCTGGGGCTGGCGCAGCGGCTCAAGAACGCCGGTGTGCCGATCGTGGGCACCTCTCCGGAGTCGATCCACCTGGCCGAGGAGCGCGGCGCGTTCGGCGCGGTGCTGGCCCGCGCCGGCCTGCGCGCGCCGGCGCACGGCATGGCCACCTCGTACGACGAGGCCAAGACGATCGCCGACGAGATCGGCTACCCGGTGCTGGTCCGGCCGTCGTACGTGCTGGGCGGGCGGGGCATGGAGATCGTCTACGACGATCCGACGCTGCGCGACTACATCGGCCGGGCCACCGACATCTCCCCGGACCACCCGGTGCTTGTGGACAGGTTCCTCGACGACGCCATCGAGATCGACGTGGACGCGCTGTGCGACGCCGACGGCGAGGTCTACATCGGCGGCGTGATGGAGCACATCGAGGAGGCGGGCATCCACTCCGGCGACTCGTCGTGCGCGCTCCCGCCGATCACCCTCGCGGGCTCGCACCTGGCCGAGGTCCGCCGCTACACCGAGGCCATCGCGCGTGGCGTCGGGGTCCGCGGCCTGCTCAACGTGCAGTACGCCCTCAAGGACGACGTGCTGTACGTGCTGGAGGCCAACCCGCGCGCGTCGCGGACCGTCCCGTTCGTCTCCAAGGCAACGGCGGTGCCGCTGGCCAAGGCGGCGGCCCGGATCGCGCTCGGTGCGAGCGTCGCCGACCTGCGCGCCGAGGGCCTGCTGCCGGCGACGGGGGACGGGGGCACGATGCCGGCCGACGCGCCGGTGGCGGTCAAGGAGGCGGTGCTGCCGTTCAAGCGTTTCCGGACCCGCGCGGGCAAGGGGATCGACTCGCTGCTCGGGCCGGAGATGAAGTCGACCGGCGAGGTGATGGGCATCGACACCAACTTCGGGCACGCCTTCGCCAAGAGCCAGTCGGCCGCGTACGGGTCGCTGCCGACTGCTGGGAAGATCTTCGTCTCGGTGGCCAACCGGGACAAGCGCGGCATGATCTTCCCGATCAAGCGGCTGGCCGATCTGGGCTTCGAGATCGTCGCCACCGCCGGCACGGCCGAGGTGCTGCGCCGGCACGGCATCGCCTGTGAGCAGATCCGGAAGCACTACCAGGCCGGTGCGGGCGACGACGCGGTGTCGCTGATCGGCGGCGGCCACGTGGCGCTGGTGATCAACACGCCGCAGGGCTCGGGCGCCAGCGCCCGTTCCGACGGCTACGAGATCCGCAGCGCGGCCGTCACGGCGGACATCCCGTGCATCACCACGGTTCCCGGAGCCGCCGCGGCGGTGATGGGCATCGAGGCGCGGATCCGCGGCGACATGCATGACGCCGTCGCCGAGGCTGAAGGTGCCCGAGCGGGCCACCGCCCACCCGGTGAGG
>NZ_JBEYSL010000798.1:0-1884 GCF_040642735.1 Micromonospora sp. NPDC047753
GGGGCCGGCTCCGCTGCCGCGTACCGGTTGGCGACGTTCCCGCTCCGGTCGCGATCTCACCTGCCACGGCCCTCCGACACGCAGGGCTGTCGTCGTGTCGTGCGTGTCACCGGGTACGCGATATCGGGAAGCGATTGACCGGTCAAGGACTTACCTCGGTTGACATGTCAATCTGACCTACCGTCGCAAAGCCTGGCGCGTCGGTCATTGAACGAGGAGGAGTTCCATGGGAACGCTTGATGGCAAGGTCGTGCTGATCACCGGCACCGGCGGGGGCCTGGGCCGCGTCGCGGCGCTGACCTTCGCCCGCGAGGGCGCCAAGGTCGTCGGGGCCGACCTCCAGGTAGCGGGTAACGACGAGACAGTCGAACTCGTCCGGCGCGCGGGCGGCGAGATGACCGGCATCGCGCCGGTCGACCTCACCGACCCCGAGCAGGTACGCAAGCTCGTCGACGACGCCGCGGCCGCCTATGGCGGGCTCGACGTGGTCTACAACAACGCCGCCGCGCTCCGCTTCGGCCCGATGCCCGACTTCTCCGTGCAGGACTGGCGCTACACCATCACCGGAGAACTCGACATTCCGTACTTCGTGTCGAAGTTCGCCTGGCCGCACCTGGTCCGACGCGGCGGCGGCGTCATCATCAGCGCCGCCTCCATGGCCGGAATGATCGGCGGCCACGTCCCGCCGATGGTCGGTCACACCGCCGCGAACGCCGGCATCATCGGCATGACGCGACAGCTCGCCCTCGAAGGTGCGCCCCACGGCATCCGCGCGGTGGCGGTCAGCCCCGGGCCCACCCTCACCCCGGCCAGCGAACGCGACCTCGGTGACAACCAGGAGGCGCGGGACGCCATCACGGCCAAGACGCTCCTCAAGCGCTTCGCGCGCCCCGAGGAGGTCGTCGAGCTGGTGGTCTTCCTCGCGTCCGACCGGGCGTCGTACATCACCGGGGCGAACTACCCGGTCGACGGCGGCGCGACCGCCTGGTGACCCGACCCGCGCTGACCGGATCGGAGACCGGGGCGCCGCCAACCGAAGGCGGCGCCCCGGACGCGCCCTAGGCGGAGTCGCCGTCCAGGGCGGGCACCCATCGAGCCGGCCGACGTTCGCGGAACGCGGAGACCCCCTCGCGTCCCTCGTCGGAGAGGAAGTAGCCGGTCGAGACGGCGGAGAGTCGGGCCAGGTCGGCGCGCAACTCGGCGGTCCCCGGTCGACGCAGCAGCTCCTTCGCGCCGGCCAGCGCACCGGGGGCGCCGCGCACCAGCGAGTCGCAGTAGCCCCGTACCGCGTCGTCCAACCCGTCCGCCGGGACCGAGGCCGTCACCAGGCCGACCTCGGCGGCCCGACGGCCGTCGAAGGTGTCCCCGGTCAGGTACAGCTCGGCGGCGGCGCGGGGGTGCAGCCGGGGCAGCACGGTCGCCGAGATCACCGCCGGGATCACCCCGATGCGTACCTCGGTGAACGCGAAGGTCGCCTCGTCGGCGCAGACCGCCAGGTCGGCGGCGGCGATCAGGCCCAGCCCGCCGGCCCGCGCCGGGCCGCCGACCCGGGCCAGCACCGGCTTCGGGCACTCCCAGAGCGCCGCGAGCACGTCACCCAGCATCCCGGCCGGCACCGTCCCGCTGGCGTACGCCGCAGCGGTCTCCTTCAGGTCCGCGCCGGAGCAGAACACCGGGCCGGTGTGGTCGAGCACGATCACTCGCACCGCCTCGTCGGCGACCGCGTCCGCCAGCCCGGCCAGCAACTGGGTCATCAGGGCGGTGGAGAGGGCGTTGCGATTGTGCGGGCTGTCGAGGGTGAGGGTGGTCACCCCACGGGCCGTGGCGACCCGCACGAGGACGTCGGGAGAGGTCATGCCGGGCACACTAGTGGCCATGCCCGGC
>NZ_JBEYSL010000799.1:0-1877 GCF_040642735.1 Micromonospora sp. NPDC047753
GCCTCTACCTGCTCTACAAGGGCGGGGTGATCGATTTCAACTCCGACCTGGAGGAGGGCCGCCCCGCGAGGGGAGCCGGGCGGCCGGTGGCACGGCGTGCCGGTCCTGATCTGATCCACAGCAACGACGGGGGAGTTGGTCCAATGGCGGGCCGCATGGTGGCTGGTTCCGCCGCGCTGGCCGATCTGGTGCGCCCGGCGAGCGCGCCCGACCCGGTCGGTGGCCACCGGGTGCTGCCGGTGGTGCCCGAGCTGACCGGTCTGCTGCCCAACCGGGGCCTGCGCCGGGGCAGCACCATCGCGGTCGCCGCCGGCCAGCCCCGCCGCAGCGGTGGCACCTCGCTGATGCTGGCCCTGCTCGCCGAGGCGTCCCGGGCCGGCTCGTGGTGCGCCGTGGTCGGGGTGCCGACGTTCGGCGCGGGCGCGGCGGCTGAGCTGGGCATCGCCCTGGACCGGCTGGCCCTGGTGCCGAACCCCGGCCCCGAGTGGGCCACCGTGGTCGCCGCGCTGATCGACGGGGTGGACGTCGTGGTCACCACCGTGCCGGCCTCGGTCTCCGCCTCGGTCGCCACCCGGTTGGCCGCCCGGGCCCGGCAGCGCGGCAGCGTGCTCGTCCCGTACGGCCGGTGGGACGGCGCGGACGTGACGCTGCAGGTGGTCCGGGGAGTCTGGGAGGGTCTCGGGCTGGGCCGGGGGCGGTTGCGCCGCCGGGAGATCACCGTCTCGGCGCGCGGGCGCGGGGCGGCTGCCCGGCCCAAGGAGATCAAGGTCTGGCTCCCGGGTGACGAGCTGACCCGGGTGATCCCTCGTACGCTGCCGTCGCCCGTGGGGCGATCGGCCGCGCCACTCGCGCTGGTCGGTCAGGGGTGACCGGCGCGCCGGCACGCACGCTGTTGCTGTGGTGCCCGGACTGGCCGGTGCTCGCCGCCGAGATCGTCGACGGGGTGCCGGCGACCGGCCCGGTCGCCGTGCTGCACGCCAACCGGGTGGTCGCCTGCTCCGAGCGGGCCCGTGCCGAAGGGGTGCGTCGAGGGCTGCGCAAGCGGGAGGCACAGGGGCGCTGTCCGCAGCTCACCGTCGTGGAGTACGACCCCGGCCGGGACGCCCGGGCGTTCGAACCGGTGGTCGCCGCGGTGGAGGAGTTGGTCGCCGGCGTCGAGGTGGTCCGTCCGGGCGCCTGCGCGGTGGCCGCCCGGGGGCCGGGCCGTTACCTCGGCGGCGAGGAGGCGGCCGCTGAGCGGATCATCGAGCATGTGGCGCAGTCGTGCCTGGTGGAGAGCCAGGTCGGCATCGCCGACGGGGTGTTCGCGGCCGGGTTGGCCGCTCGCGCCGGCCGGGTGGTGGCACCGGGTGGGACACCGGAGTTCCTGGCCGGGTTGCCGGTCGAGGCGCTCGGGCGGTCGGCGCTCGCCGACCTGCTGCGCCGGCTGGGAGTACGCACCCTCGGCGACTTCGCCGCCCTGCCGGCCGGCGACGTGCTGGCCCGGTTCGGGTTCGACGGTGCGCTGGCTCACCGGCTGGCCGCCGGGCGGGACCACCGCCCACTCGCCGTCCGGCAGCCGCCGGCCGACCTGACGGTGACCGCGGAGCACGACGACCCGATCGACCGGGTCGACGCGGCGGCGTTCGTGGCCCGGGCGCTGGCCGAGCAGCTGCACGAACGGCTGGCCGGGCACGGCCTGGCCTGCACCCGGCTCGGCATCGAGGCGGTCACCGAGCACGGGCAGGAGCTGCACCGGGTGTGGCGGCACGATGGCCTGCTCACCGCCGCGGCCATCGCCGTGGTCATCGGGCGGGTCATCAGCAAGACCGGCCGCTGGAAGCGGTACCTGGTGATCGGGTCGGCGCTGCTCACCGTCGGCTTCGCGCTGATGGGCA
>NZ_JBEYSL010000800.1:0-1858 GCF_040642735.1 Micromonospora sp. NPDC047753
ACCGGGCCGGGCCGGGTGCCGCCGACCGGGCCGGGCCGGGTGCCGCCGAGCGCTGTCGGGGATCGCGGCGCCGACCCGGCCGCCACCGCGATGATTCCGGCCGTGCCCGCCACTCCTGCCACCAGGCCGCCGACCATGGACTCGACAGCGTTGATGGGTGCCGTCCCCCGCATCGCCGTCCCGGATGAGCCGACCGGTGCCAGCCCTGCCGACCCTCCCCAACCCCGACGCGGCGAGCGGGTGGTGCAACTCCGGCCGCACCAGACCGGCGAGGGCTACAAGAGCGTCTACTCCGAGCTGACCCGCCCGTCGTTCGGCTCGCGACTGCGCACCGGCATCCGTGTCACCGGCGAAGTCCTGATCACCTTCGGCCTGGTCGTCCTGCTCTTCGCCGGCTACGAGGTCTGGGGCAAGTCGGCGATCGTCGACGCCCACCAGAACGAGCTCAACAACGAGTTGACCCAGGCGTGGGCTCCGACCGACGACCCCACGGTTGCCCCGTCGGTCGGCCCGAGCGTCAAACCGTCCCCACCGGTACGCGGAAAGCCGCTCGCGGGCCTTTACATCCCCAAGCTCGACAAGAACTGGGTGGTCGTCGAGGGCGTCACGCAGGAGGACATTCGCTTCGCCCCCGGCCACTACCCGACCAGCGCGCTCCCCGGCCAGGTCGGCAACTTCTCCGTCGCCGGCCACCGCAACCGGGCCACCTTCTGGCGGCTGGACGAGCTGAATGAGGGCGACCCGATCGTGGTCGAGAGCAAGACCGACTGGTACGTCTACCGGGTGTCGCAGTCCCGGATCGTCCGGCCGACCCAGGTCGAGGTGGTGGCGCCGGTGCCCGGCCAACCGGACAAGAAGGCGACCAAGCGGATGCTCACCCTCACCACGTGCAACCCGAAGTTCGACAACTACCAGCGGCTGATCATCCACGCCGAACTGGACCGCACCCAACCCAAGTCCGCGGGCCGCCCGGCGGAGCTGGAAGGCTGACCCGATGTACGCGTTCATCTGGCGCAAGCTGCCGTTCGGCGTGGTCGGGAAGCTGACCGGCTCGGTGCTCCTGGTGGCCGCCACGGTGGCCCTGCTGTGGTACGTCGCCTTCCCGTGGGCCGAGCCCCTGCTGCCCTTCGACGACGTACAGGTCGAGTCCGGCGTACCTGCCGAGACGGGTGGCGGCGGTGACCCGGTGACCGGGGAGACCCCGGCCGGTGACGAGCACGAACTGCCGTACGACACCGACCAGAACAACCCAGCGCCCCCCTCCCCGAGCAGGTGACCATGCGCGTCCTGGTGATCGACAACTACGACTCCTTCGTGTTCAACCTGGTGCAGTACCTGGGCCAGCTCGGCGTGGACTGCGAGGTCCGCCGCAACGACGAGATCGACGTCGCCGAGGTCGGCACGGTTGACGCCGACGGCATCCTGCTGTCGCCCGGGCCGGGCAGCCCGGACCGGGCCGGCATCTGCCTGGACGTCATCCGGGAGTACGCGGGCAAGCTGCCGATCTTCGGCGTCTGCCTCGGCCATCAGGCGATCGGCGAAGCGTTCGGGGCGACCGTGACGCGCGCCCCCGAACTGCTGCACGGAAAGACCTCCGAGGTACGCCACAACTCCGTCGGCGTACTCGCCGGTCTGCCCGACCCGTTCACCGCCACCCGGTACCACTCGCTCGCCGTGCTGCCCGAGACGCTCCCCGACGAGCTGGAGGTCACCGGCTGGACCGGCTCCGGCGTGGTCATGGCGATGCGGCACCGGACGCTGCCCATCGAGGGCGTCCAGTTCCACCCGGAGTCGGTGCTCACCGAGGGGGGCCACCTGATGCTGGCGAACTGGCTGGCCAGTTGCGGTCACCCCGAGG
>NZ_JBEYSL010000801.1:0-1848 GCF_040642735.1 Micromonospora sp. NPDC047753
GGATGAGACCACGCGGCAAACCGGCGGGGAGACCGCGCCGGAGACCGGCAGTGGCGCGGCGACGCCGAAGCGGCTGCCACCCGGCCGCCAGGGCGGCGGTCCGGGATGGATGAGCGCCGGAATGCCCGCCGAGAAGTCGATGAACTTCGGCCCGTCGGCCCGGCGGTTGCTCGGCCGGCTGCGCTCGCACCGACTGCACCTGGCCGCGATCATCACGTTGGCCCTGGTGAGCGTCGGGTTCAGCGTGGCCGGACCGAAGATCCTCGGCCACGCCACCGACCTGATCTTCACTGGGGTGATCGGCCGGCAACTGCCCGCCGGTACCACCGCTGATCAGGCCGTCGCGGCGGCCCGGGCCAGCGGCAACAACAGCTTCGCCGACATGCTGGCCAGGATGGACGTGGTGCCCGGGGTGGGCATCGACTTCCACGCACTGAGTCGGGTGCTGCTGCTGGCGCTCGGGCTCTACCTGGCGGCGAGCCTGCTGTCCTGGTGGCAGGGTTGGCTGCTCAACGGGGTGGTCCAGCGCACGGTGCTGCGGCTGCGCGCCGAGGTGGAAGAGAAGCTCAACCGGCTGCCGCTGCCCTACTTCGACAGGCAGCCACGCGGTGAGCTGCTCAGCCGGGTCACGAACGACATCGACAACATCTCCACCAGCCTCCAGCAGACCCTCAGCCAGCTGCTCACCTCGCTGCTGACCGTCGTCGGCGTGCTGGCCGTGATGTTCTGGATCTCGCCGGTGCTGGCCCTGGTGGCCCTGGTCGCGGTGCCGTTGTCGGTGCTGGTGACCCAGCGCATCGCCAAGCGCTCGCAGAAGCAGTTCATCGCCCAGTGGACGCACACCGGCGAGTTGAACGGCCAGATCGAGGAGGCGTACACCGGCCATGAGCTGGTGAAGGTCTTCGGCCGGCAGCGTGAGGTCGAGGCCGCGTTCCACGCGAAGAACGAGGAGTTGTTCCGGGCCAGCTTCGGGGCGCAGTTCATCTCCGGGATCATCATGCCGTCGATGATGTTCATCGGAAACCTGAGCTACGTGGCGATCGCCGTGGTCGGTGGGCTGCGGGTCGCCTCCGGCACGATGAGCCTCGGCGACGTGCAGGCGTTCATCCAGTACTCCCGCCAGTTCACCCAGCCGCTCACCCAGCTCGCCTCGATGGCCAACCTGCTCCAGTCCGGGGTGGCGTCGGCCGAGCGGGTCTTCGCGGTGCTCGACGCTGACGAGCAGACCCCCGACCCGGTCGCGCCGGCCCGGGTCACCGACCCGCACGGTCGGGTCGAGTTCGAGCACGTCTCGTTCCGCTACGAGCCGGACAAGCCGCTGATCGACGACCTTTCGCTGGTCGCCGAGCCCGGACACACGGTGGCCATCGTCGGCCCGACCGGCGCCGGCAAGACCACCCTGGTCAACCTCGTGATGCGGTTCTACGAGCTGGACGCGGGCCGGATCACGCTCGACGGGGTGGACATCACCACGATGCGCCGCGACGACCTGCGCGGCCGGATCGGCATGGTGCTCCAGGACACCTGGCTGTTCGGCGGCACCATCCGGGACAACATCGCCTACGGGCGGCCGGACGCCACCGAGGAGGAGATCCTCGCCGCCGCCCGGGCCACCTTCGTGGACCGGTTCGTACGCAGCCTGCCCGACGGTTACGACACCGTCATCGACGAGGAGGGCAGCAACGTCAGCGCCGGCGAGAAGCAGCTGATCACCATCGCACGGGCGTTCCTCGCCGAGCCGTCGCTGCTGATCCTCGACGAGGCCACCAGCTCGGTGGACACCCGTACCGAGGTGCTGCTGCAACGGGCGATGGCCGCGCTGCGCTCGGACCGGACCAGCTTCGTCAT
>NZ_JBEYSL010000802.1:0-1848 GCF_040642735.1 Micromonospora sp. NPDC047753
GACGACCTGCTCGGTCTGTTGGTGCACCCGCCGGCGGCACCGGCGAACGCGGTGGGTCGGCTGCTGGCGGCCCACGACCCGTCGGTCTGGGTGCGCTCCGGTTTCGAGGGCCATGCCGACGACGGCGAGTGTCTGGCCGACTGGCTACGCCGACGCGACGTGGACCGGGTCGACGTGGTCGGCATAGCCACTGACCACTGCGTCCGGGCGACCGCGCTGGACGCCGCCCGGGAGGGTTTCGCCACCACCGTGCTGCTGGAGTTGACCGCCGCCGTCGCCCCGGCGACCACCGACGTGGCCCTACGCGCCATGGAGGGCGCCGGGGTGCTCATGCACGGCCAGCCTGTGATCAGGGCCGCATGAAGCGCTAATTGGTTGGCCAAGGGGCCGCCGCCGGTCGAGGATGTCGCCGGAGGTACGGACCCACGTGAACATGAAGCCTTACCGGCGGGCGCTCGCCCTGCCCGGCCTGCGGTCGCTGCTACTGGTTGCCGTCCTCGCCCGCATCCCGCTCACCGCGACCGGGGTAACGCTCACATTCCACGTGGTCCTCGATCTTGATCGGGGCTATGGGGCAGCCGGCCTGGTGGGCGCGGCGGTCACGGTGGGCGCGGCGATCGGCGGGCCGCTGCTCGGCCGACTCGTGGACCGGCGTGGACTGCGCCCGGTCCTGGTGCTCACCGCGATCGCTGAGGCGATCTTCTGGTCCACCGCGCCGTCGCTGGCGTACCCCGTGCTCCTGCCGGCCGCCTTCGTGGCCGGCTCCCTGGCCCTGCCCATCTTCTCCGTGGTCCGTCAGTCGATCGCCGCCCTGGTACCCGAGGACCAACGCCGCCCCGCCTACGCACTGGACTCGATGTCGGTGGAGCTGTCCTTCATGATCGGCCCAGCGTTGGCGGTGGCCCTGGTCACCGCGATCTCCGCGCAGACCACCATGTATCTCGTCGGTGGCGGCATCGTCGCCGCCGGGATCGCCCTGTGGGTCGTCAACCCACCGATCCGGGAGGCCACCGAGCCCACCGGCCCACAACGCCGGGTGCCGCGCCGGGAGTGGCTGACGCCGCGGCTGCTCGCCATCCTGGCGCTCAGCGCGGCCGCGACCCTGGTGCTCGGGGGCACCGACGTGGCGGTGGTCGCTGTCCTGCGGGCCAGCGGCGAGGTCGGCTGGACCGGCGTGGTCCTGGCCATCTGGGCGGTCGCCTCGCTGGCCGGCGGTTTCGCCTACGGGGCCGTACACCGCTCGTTCTCCCCGCTGGCACTGACCGCCGCGCTGGCCCTGTGCACCATTCCGGTGGGACTGGGCGGTGCGCACTGGTGGCTGCTCTGCCTGGCGCTGATCCCCGCCGGCGCGCTCTGCGCGCCGACCATCGCGGCCGGCTCGGACGCGGTCAGCCGCCTGGTTCCGGCCGAGGTACGCGGTGAGGCGATGGGTCTGCACGGCTCCGCGGTCACCGTCGGCATCGCGGTCGGCGCACCGCTCGCCGGCGCAGTGATCGACGCCAGCGCGCCACTCTGGGGCTTCGTGGTGACCGGGGCACTCGGCGCGCTGGTCACCCTGGTGGTGCTCCCGATCGAGCTCCGCCGCCGCCGCATCGCCGAAGCGGCCACCCCGCCGCCCGCCGAGGCCGACCTCACCCTCACCGCCCGCTGACAGCCGGGCCGAGATCCAACGGCCCGGCCCGGACAGGGCCATCTAAGCCGGACACGCCCCGGGCGGCAGCCCAGGCGGGCCGCGCACTACGGACCGGGACCACGCACTACGGACCGGGACCACGCACTACGGACCGGGACCACGCACTACGGACCGGGACCACGCACTACGGACCGGGACCACGCACTACGGACCGG